>NZOB01000018.1 GCA_002693085.1 Flavobacteriaceae bacterium
TATTTTGTTTTAGTTTGGTCTTAAGAATTTCCTCTTCTGAACCCCCTTTCTTATATTTTTCAATTAGTTCATTTAAATTATAATCCTCATCATCCAAATTTGAATAACCTAAGGATTTAATCATATTTTTTTTAATTTTTTCAATATTTCTATTTTGGCAAAAAACTAATGGAATTATTAACCAATTATTTTCAGTTCCTACTTTTCCATCTTCACGATGATATCCTAGGAATATTTTTTTTGAAATTTCATCTAAACTAGGTGGATTCCACTTTGTTTTAGAAACTTTTTTTGGAATTTTGTAATCTTCAGTTTCATGAACAATATTAAAAGGCGATATCTGTTCACCTTTAAGTATTCTTTTTTTTGCTTTGCCTACAACAACACCGTACATGAACACAGAATCACCGATGGACAAATTTTCAATTGAAAATTTATGTTTTGCCTTTACATTATTCTTGAGTTTTAAAGATGGATAAATAATTTCATCTTTTTTTAAATCAGTCAATGCGACAATCACGTTGTCTTTTGGATGTATTTTAAGTGTTTTGTTATGCAAATCTTAATATACTTTATTTATATTATTGTCTTGTTGAATGTTTTTCAAACCAAGCATTAATATAACCATGAGTTCTTAAAAAGTTTGAAGGTTTACTGCTCGTACCATGATATTCTTCGTTAAATCTGATCATCACAGTAGGAACTTTATTCATCTTTAAGGCTTGATAATATTCTTCTGTTTGAGAGATTGGAGTTCTTAAATCATCCTCTCCACACATAAGCATAGTAGGTGTTTTTACATTTCCAACATGCATTAAAGGAGATCTTCTGATATGTTCACTTGGATCCTCCCACGGATATTTTTCAAAATTATAATACCATCCAGCACCATCAGTAGTTCCTACAAAAGAAAACCAATTAGTTACAGGGTAGTTTACTGAAGCTGCAGCAAATCGATCTGTTTTTCCAACAATCCAGCTTGTTAATACACCTCCTCCACTGCCGCCATATACGTACATTTTATTTTCATCAATATATCCTTTCGAAATGACCTCATCCACACCGGCCATTATATCATCATAATCATTACCAGGATAAGCATTTTGAATAGCATTGGCAAAGTCATATCCATAACCTGTTGATCCTCTCGGGTTTGTATACAATACAACTTGGTCTTGTGCTGCATGTAATTGAAAATTATAGTTAAATCCAACATGATACATACTGTGAGGACCACCGTGAATTCTAAGAACTAGAGGGTATTTTTTATTCGAATCGAAGTGAGGTGGTTTTACAATCCAACCTTGCACTTTTTTACCATCAATAGATTCATATGTTATCTCTTCAACCTTACCAAATTCCACATTGTAAAATATATCCTCATTTACATTAGTAAGTCGATTTATTTTATTGAATTTATCAACTGAAAAACTTACTATATCACTAGGATTTGATGGGTTAGTCCAGCTTGCTACAGCATTTTTACCAACTAAATCATTCATGGAAAGCATATGGTTTCCGTTTGTGATTTTCTTTACTTTTCCCTTTACATCTGCATGATATATATTGCTTTGTCCATATTCCCTTACATTGAAATAAACACCTGAACTATTACTTGCCCAAATAGGTGAACTAGGAGTTTGATCTAAACTTTTAGTGACACATTTTAAGTTTGAACCATCTAGATTCATAACATACATTTTACGATCATTATAAAAGTTTTTGGACCAAGTCGACCCCACAAATGCAATCTTGGTTCCATCTGGTGAAATACGTGGTGATGATTCAGTACCTTCTCTCGATGTCAGTTCTGTAAGTTTTAATGTGTTTATATTTACTGAATAGAGATTGGATTGTCCTCTTGCATATTCTGCCTCGGGTTTTTGATAGCTACTAAATACAATAGATTTACTGTCTTTTGACCATTCTATTCCCCCAGAAACATTATCGTATTCACCAAACGTAATCTGTCTTGCAGTTCCTCCTTCTGCAGAAACAATAAATAATTGATTAAACCCTCTTTCAAGAAATCCAACACGATCTTGTCTGTAATCTACTTGATCTATAACTTGAGGACCTTTTGTCCATTTAGCTTCTTTCGGTCTCGACGGAACTCCTATTGGTTTCAACGCAGGCTCAGACGATACATGCATTAAAAATGCAATATACTTGCCATCTGGAGACCATTCCATACTGGATGGAGATTTTTCTAGTTTTGTAATTTGGGTTGGGTCTCCTTCGACTCCTAAATATTTAATAAAAATCTGAGTACCATTTGGTTCACCCTTTTTAGTAAATGCAATTTTATCTCCGTTTGGAGACCATTTACCATTAGATCCATTTAAGAAAAATCGATTAGTTGAACCATCTTTGTTCATTATCCATAAATCCGTCTCCCGTTTATCATCAACCATGTTAATCCAAGATCGAGAATAAAGGATTTGTTGACCATCGGGTGATAGCTTTGGATTTGATGTCCATTCATAATTTTTATAATGTTCAAGTGAAAGCTTATTTTTTTCTTGTGCTTGTACATTGGTTATTAGCAAAATAAATGCTATTGATAGTATGCGTTTCATAATTCAGATTGATTATTGATTGTCTATTGTAAGTTACAAATTTGACTTTAAAGCAAAAAAAAAGGTCATCAGATGTNATNACCGTTTTATTGTTTTAGTAGCGGGAGCAGGACTCGAACCTGCGACCTTCGGGTTATGAGCCCGACGAGCTACCTACTGCTCTATCCCGCGATGTGGACGGCAAATATATAACAAAAAAAATTATTGATTACAGATAAGCCAAATTCTTTATGAGAATTTTGATTTTGTATCACTATCCCAAATACCCCAAAATGCTCCAACATCACCTTCAGAGTTTATTTTCCATGATTCATCAAATGAAGAAAAATAAAACATTTCTATTTCTTCCTCATAAGACCATTTTTGGGCATTAATAAAATATTTTAAGAAGTTTTTATTTGATGGATCAGCTCCTCTTAAACTACTTCCTTTGCTTGGCCAGCCCGTTTCGGTGATGATTACTCTTTTTCCATTAGCTACATCTCTAGCATGATAAAACATTTGCTTCATATAAATTAATGAATAATCAATATTACAACCTTCCCAGTATGGATAACAGTTTGTTAAAATTACGTCACAGGCATCTGTTATTGAAGGTCTACTAGAAAATTCATAATAAGCATCAACATATCCTACTGGAACTTTTGTTTTAATTTTTGATTTTACATATTTGATGTATTCTATTAGTTTTTCTTCTGAAAGATCTTTTCTATACATTACTTCGTTACCAACAGCTGCTACATCTATATAACCATCGTTACAAAGTTCGATGAGTTTGTCGACTTCAATTTGATTTTTATCCAAATCTTTACCGAGCCAAGCACCAACTAATGTTTTAAATCCTAATTCTTTTGCCAGTATAGGTATTCTCATATTTTCATCAGAACAAGAAAATGTTCTAATCCACTTAACATGAGGCTTGATAATTTCAAGTTTTTTAAGAATTTGTTCATCAGAAATATCATCACCAGGTTTTTGATTTTCATCATATACACTAAAACAAATTCCATGAATCTTGTTTTTTAATAATTCCTTACAATAAGTTTTTAATTCAGATTCTGTCAACTGATTTATATCAGCTCCAGCCAAAGACATTAATTTATCTTCTCTATATGACATAATTATTTCTTTGAATTAAGTTGTTCTCTAATTTTATTAGCTCTGTCCTCGTCGATTTCATAATCTTTCATTATGTATATTGCCAGGAGTATACCAATTATTGGTATTAAAGTGTAAAAAATACGCATTCCATTGATTGAAGATTCAGTTACTAAATCGGCATCAAATCCAACGAACCATAATACAATTCCGCTAACCATTGCTGCCACTCCAAAGCCTAATTTTACCATCCACCAATAAACAGCACCGATTACTCCTTCACGTCTGGTTCCATTTTCTAATTCATCAAGGTCACATACATCTGCAGTCATAGACATCATTATTGTGAATAAACTACCAATTCCGAATGAGTGAAAGGGAAGTGCATATAAAAACATATGTGGTTTTCCTGGGATAAATAAAAACCAAAATAAAATGTAACCAATTATTGAAATGCATTGAGCAAGAATAAATGCTCTCTTTTTTCCAATTTTTTTTGAGATATAGGTTATAAGTGGTATAACTAAAAAAGATGTTATGAGTGCTCCAACTGACCCATGAAGAGCAGGCCAATTTCCTGCTGATGCTGGATCACTATTGAATAAGTAGTGGACAATAATTAGGAATGTAAAAGGTGCAATAACTTGAAAAGAATTAAAAACTAAAAATGTTGCAAATGCTATTTTTCTAAAAGATTTAATTTTAAATGCTTCCACAACAGATCTTAAAATATTTACTACACTTCTACCAAGATGTCTTGCATTTATTGGTATAAAATCTTTTCTATGTTTTGTAGATTTACTTTTAATAAAAATTGCAGGTGTAATTGCAAAAAGAGTACAACTTATTGCTACCCAAATTGATAATTCACGAACACCTTGACCAGCTCCATCAGGGAACCAAGCTGGATCATATAATATTACCCAAAACCATGGTGCAATTACCCATGCCCATTGACCTATAAATTGAGCAATAGCCATAATTTGAGTTCTTTCATGAAAATCTTCACTCATCTCATAACCCATAGCAACATAAGGGATACTAAAAATTGTTAAACCTAAATAGAAAACTAATGACCAACTAAGAAAATATATAAAGTTATATGTTAATCCATTTTCTTCGTAAAGTTGCCACATGGCTATGTAAGCGATCCCCATTATTATACCGCCTATAAAAACATACTGTCTTCTTCTTCCCCATTTAGATTTNGTATTGTCAGAAATAAACCCCATTAATGGATCAGTAACTGCATCAAAAACNCTAGGAGCTAATTGAATTATTCCCCAAAGTAAAGCTGCAAANCCTAAATCTTGTACTAAAACAATTATAAAAACACCTAAAGCTGCAGGAAACATTTGATTAGCAAGCATTCCTATGCCGAAGGCTATCTTTTGTACTGTTGAAACACTTGATTTNTTATTCATATTATCCATCAATCTTAATAGTTTGTATAGCTCTTGGACTAATTGAAATTCTTTGATCCGTTAATTTTGAGTTTTTTTCAAAAAGCTGGAATGACTTGTTAGAGNTACTTTCATTAAAAATTACTAATACCTTTGATCCATCTTCNTTAATAGCTGCTGTAACCATTAATTCAGGATCTGTTTTTTCAACCTCTATAATTTCAGCACCAGGTCTAATGAACTTACTAAAGTGACTCATAACATAATACAACGGAGTATAGTAAACTTCATCATTTTCTGTATCTACAATTATGGGAGCAATACACCAATTACTTACCCAATTTGGTCCACCTTGTTTATCTAAAACCATATTCCAATCAACCCATCCATCAACCCAATTATTTAAACAGCCAATAATATCTCTAGCATACCTGTTAAATGGAGAATATTTTGGATGAAGATATTTTTTTGCTTCCTCTCTCCATGTATATCCCCAGTCCGTAGCTTCTTTTTTATAATACCACTGATCATCTTTCCAAACTGGAACTTCTGCATCAATACATGCTTCAGTTTGAATCAAATATTTATTTGGAGCTGCATTGTGTGCGTATTGTAGCTTTTCNGGNTAAACCTCATANGTACTATCATACCANTGAATTGCAGTTCCATCAAAGTATTTAGATGATTCTTCATTTTCAAACATTGAATCAACCCAGTTTTCAATATCATCTCTGTTTTGATCATATCCAAGTATGATTTTATCACCTTTTCCATCTTTTTCTAACTGAGGACCTAGATAATTTTTCACAAAATCTGTCATCTCTTCAGGTGTAAAATGCATACTTTCCCATGAACCATTATTTCCATGGGGTTCATTTTCAACAGTAAACCCCCATATATCGATTCCAAATTCTTTGTAAGCATCAATATATTTTGAAAAAAATAATGCCCATGTTGGATAATATTTTTTTAGAAGTTTGCCAGCACGCCAATCATTATTATCTTTCATCCATGGAGAAGCAGTCCAAGGAGATGCAAAAATTTTAAATCCATCTTCTGATATATTTATAGCATCTTTAATCATTGGAATAAGATCATTAATATCCTCTTCTACTGAAAAATAATCTAGATTAATATCATCTTCAACTGGTGAGTATGAATAGTTGTTTAACGAAAAATCACATGAGTTCATATGAGTTCTGGTTAAAGAGTAGTTAGCACCTTCTTTGGAAAAGTATGCCTTTAATACTTCATCACGTTTTTCTTTACTTAATTTATTTAAGTTATAAGCCGATGATTCAGTAAAAGCACCACCAAAACCTGTGATTTTTTGAAATTTAACATCCTTGTTAATTGTGATTTTAGAAAACACAGATTCATTATGATTAAATTCACTTAATTCTGTGAGGTTATTACCACTTTCAGATGTCTCATAAACAGTAATATTGTTATTTGTACATGATGAAATCATAATAATTATAATTAAAATTTTAAGTTGCTTTTTTATTAAAATCATGATCTATTTTTTAAAAAGTTCTTTAATAACTTCAAATGTTTTTTTCTTATTTCTTTCTATATCAACAATTCCCCAAAACTCTTCATTTGCTGTGCCATCATACGGAACACCAGAACTGTTAGGTGCCCAACCACCCACATCTTGTGTTTTTGGATTTCCTGCTTTCCATAATCCATCAACAAATTGAAATATTAATATTCCAGCCACTTTATCTCGGATTTTAAATACATTATTGATTATGGTTTTATTGGCAGCAGCTTGTGCTTCTTCATTAATTCCTTTTTTAAAATCTTTAAAATCTTTCGTCATGTAACTATCACTTCCTGCTTCTGAAAA
Source organism: Flavobacteriaceae bacterium (assembly GCA_002693085.1). The sequence continues at coordinate 6,933 of NZOB01000018.1, forward strand.
ATATATTGGAAGGTTACTAACCTTCTCCCATTCACTAATAAAAGAACTTGGATCATCCCATCGGTAAATGTTTATTCCCCATATATCAATATTGCTGCCTATTTTTCTAGCTTTGTCGTCAGGAATTTCGCCATGTGCAGTTGAAACAGGGTGATTTTGGTCGATTTTTTTAATTTCATTAGCAGCTGAGTTCATTGAATTGTACCAGTTATCAATATTTCCATTGAACCACTCAGGGTGATAATTATATTCGTTACCTAATTCCCATAAAAGAATGGCATTATGATTTTTATATTTTTTGACATATTCTAAGTAGGTATTATTTAAAATATCATAATACCCATTTTGATTGTATCCAAAACTTATAATAACTTTTATACCAGCCTTATCTATTTTGTCAAGAATTTTTACTTCATCAATTGGTGAATAAACTCTTATAGTATTTATTCCAGCCTCTTTCATTAATGATAAATCTTTATCAATCATTTCAAAATTTCTTTTAGTCTCACCAATTGGTACAGGGTCATAGCATATTCCTTTTATAAAATATTCTGTACCATTAACGTTAAGTTTACTATTCTGAATAAAAACCCTATTATATTCATATTTTGAATGGATAGCACTAATAAATATTGATATGTAAATAATAAGTTTTATCATTTATTCCTTCTATTTGGTGTTAAGACATCAATCATCATATTTTTTCTTTCTCCAGAATAAGTTTTCAAAACATCAATGTTATTTCTTCCAATTCCTTTCAATAATCCATTATCAACATTTTTCCACATTACATACTTTGCTTTTCCCTCAACAGTAAATAAACCAAAATGATTTTCCGATCCATTTGGATTATTATAATCTTTCCAAGGTTCATCAAAAGCTGAAAAATAAAATATTGAAATATTATTTTTCTTTCCATATTCCATCATGTTATTAAAGTATAAATATTGCTTATACTCATCTGCCGCTCGAGTTCCATTTTGACCATAATAATCAGATGATATTGATGCCCATCCTGTTTCACCAATGTGAATAGGTTTATTAATACCAATACTTTTAATATAGTTTTTAACAGACTCAAATTGCTTTATAGCGTAATTGCTAGATCTNAACATTGCATTTTTAATTCGATTATCATTTGAAGTTTTTTCATCAACCATAACACCTGTCCAAAAGCTTGGATTGTAGTATGTATCATGAAAAGGGTAGGTGTGAACTGAAATGTAATCAACTACATTAATTAATTCATTTAGTTCTTTTTTATGATAAGATTTATCTCCACCTCCCCATGAAGCAAAGTTATCAGAGCTAGTAATCCAAATATCCTTATTAAGTTTATTTTCAGATTTAAGTTCTTGCAGAAAANTTACCCATTTAAGAATAATTTTAGGTTCAACGAAATAAGATGANGCCCAATGAACCATAGCTTCATTTCCAACAGCTAAAATTTTTACAATTTCTGGATATTTGTTGGCTAATCTAACAGCTTCATTAACTTCTAATGTATTTTTTTGTAGGTCTTCCTGAGTATGATCAGGGTTTGATGTCCATGCATCCTTACAGTCTATCCATATGCCTAACATGACATACATTTCAAAATCTTTATTCTCTATTTTTAATTCATCAATAGCTTTCAAAAGGTTTGATGCATGGGCAAAATGGACATTATAAGTTCTTAAAATCCTGTAGCCTATTGCTGAAAGAATTTTTAAATCTTCTTTGATTTCTTCAATAGAAGGTTGAAAATCTCTTGATGTTTTTCTGTAGCCTCCATAAGAAATTGCAGGGTAATTATTATTTCCAAGTATTTCTTTAGCTGTTATATTCATTTTTTTTGAACTTACATTGTTTTCACTGCATGAACCTGATATCAAAGACATTATAATTATTATAAGAGCTTTGATCTTATTCATTTATANATTTTTAACAACGAATACATCTATTTTTTCTATTTCATTATTTCTTTCAAATATTTTTTTACTNTTGATTTCATCAATTTCATTTCCACTAATTCTTTTAGAATCCCCATTTACAAATGTGATTTCAATTTCTTCTGATTTAGATAAATGATAAATAACAGGAACTTGACATATGCTAAATGCAAGTGTGTTTTTATTTAAGTTCATCAATTTAATTTTTGAATTATAATCAACATATTTAAATANACNTTCTGTTAAATTAAATTCATCCTTTCTTAAAATTGAGGGNTCAAAACNGATTTTTCCATCAAATACTCGTAATCCAAGTTCTCCAAATCTGCTAATNATATCTTCTTTTACTTGGCCTGTCATTCCCGGTTGTTGAGCACCTCTTCCAAATGGTGTATGTGAGTACGGGTCAGTTGGAAAAGCACCATACAGATCTGGTGATTTATTTACCCCAANACCCTCATTAATTTCAAAGTAGTGATCAAATAGTTTACCTATAGTTTTTTTATCANCCTTTGATTTAATTGCNTTTGAGGTAACTTCATAAACTGCTAGTTGAAGTTTTGAAACCATATGCCAATAAATTGATCCCAAGCCTTCATAGCCATAAAATGTTCCTGATCTACCAGTGAATGATTTATGATCAAAAACCTTTTCAAATAAATCATATACATAATCTCTTTCTTTTTTAACTAGGTCAGTATATTTTTCAGGTAATTTTTTTATTTCATCAACTAATGAGTTTATGTTATTAAATAAGCCATTAAAATGATAGCCTCCATGACAATCTTTAACAATGATTTGTTTGTTTCCTTCTTCAACTAGAGACGTTAAAAATTTTGAACCTAAAACATCTTTATCAGGAATATTATTTTTTTCGAGGAANCCAGGTAAATTTTTATTTGGATAAAGTAAGTAACTATACTGATCAGGCCTAAAAAGTTTACTATTTCTTAAATTATTTAGTACTTCTAAGTTTTCATTTGTGCTTAATGCCCCCGAGCTTAATATTGCTACTTGACCTTCAAGCATNTCTGGTAAATAAGATATTTCAACCGCACTGTCATGAATTGTTATTAAATTATAGGCATGATATAAACCATCCGACCTCTTATTACTTTTAATTGAGTGATTTAAAAACTTTATTGTAATGTTTATAAATTNTAAAATTTCTTTTTTTGATATGAGACTTTTGTCACCTGAAAAACCATTCTTGTAGATTGTNTTTCTGTATGAACTNGCCGCAACACCCAACTGATCCATAATTAATTTTCTATCATGATCATTAATGTTGCCTACTAATAGATTTTCATTATTTATAAGTGAGCTGTAAATTTGATCAAAATAATCCTTTAATTCTGAGGATAAATCATANTCTGAAAGGCTATATTTTTCNATAATATCTTTGAAATAACCTAAAAATCTCCTCAAATAGTATAAAGTAACCATTGAAACTCCATTTCCAACCAGTGCATTATTTGCATCATTCCATTCAGGCCTTTGGGTNTTCATCCAAATTCCGGNCTCAGGAATAAAATTTGATATTTTNGCAAGAGATGTNGCAAGAATTTTTTCNATAAAATTTACTTTAATTATAAAATAATTTTCATCTCTAAGTAACGCTCCATCAATTCCAAATCTTTCTCTTCTTCTTAAAATTTTTTCTTCATTCTCAAAGTCAAAATCAATAGTGTTTTTTGGGTCTTTAAGAATTTCATCATGACTTTTTATTTTATAAGGAACATTTGCATAAACAAAAAAATCATGATCTAAATATTTCTTTATTTTTCCTGGATAATAATTTTCTATAAATTCTAAAAATTTAAGAAGATAAATGATTTGATGATCACCCCAGTAGCCAATGTAAGACCAAGGATTATCAGCCTCTATAGTTTCCCAATCAAATCCATATTTAGTAACTCTATATGGATTATATCCGTCAAAAGTTGTTGAGTTAAGGAATTTGCATATCATACCTTCAATAAATTCTGGGTAAGAGTATGCTAAAGCTTCCCAATTCTGAAAAATATCTCTCCAATTTCCTTGGTAATCTAAAATTTTGGAGTCATCTATTTCATTTCTTGTATTAATTGAAAATTTATTCCATGGTCTACTTGGGTCACCATGTCTTCGACTAAATTTTAATGGNAAATATTCATAACACAGTCTTATAAAATTTTTATCATCATCATTCTCACACAAAAATCTTAGTTTTTTTATGTCAAATATTTNNGGNAGNTTATTAATTAAATCTTTCTTTTTGGAAAAAACTTTTTTGTTAGATCTTTTAATATAATCACTNAAATCTAACTTTTCTATATCATAGTGGTTGTCAAAAATTCCACCCCTCATAATATTGAAAAGTGTATTAGAAAAATGACGAATATTTCTTAATCTTCTTTGAGATGTTTGAAGTCCATCTGAAGCTCCTACTAATTTTAGTAAATCATCAGATGCTTTTTCAATACATTGATTGATTTTAGCTATTATATTTTTTTCTTCACTAATTATTTTTTTAAGCTCTAAAACCTCAGATGAAGATTTATTAACATCGGAAACTATNTACCATTCNTTAGTTTCATTTTCATTAAGAGATATTTGAGAATTAATAAAATATGCACCTTTTTCGGCCTTCACATCATTTTCTTGAAATAACTCTATATTTTTTCTGAAATTATCTAATTGNAGTGAAGAAATTAAAATTTTACAATCATCAAATCCATTTGACCAACTAATATTTGCTTTCAAAGCTTCACTAGGCTCTGCTTTATCTACTATAATAGCACTAAGCGCATAAATTCCAATTTTTGATGACTCCTCAAGTTCATTTCTTTTATATGCNTCTACCAAATTACTTGTGGAGTTTTGAAGTGCTTCATCAACACCCCATGGTAAAATATTTTGTATACCATCTACTAATTCTATTTTAATGATATCNCCACTGTGATTATTAATGCTAGATTTTTTTACAAAACCAAATTCATCACAAGTTGACCATTGGTATTTATATGTTAATCCAATACTTTTATTTATTTCTTCAAAAATTACCTTATTGCCCTTAAGATTTTTATACAAATTTCTTTCAATATCATATAATCCGTAGTTACGTANAGAAAAGGGTTCCCAAATTGAANTTTCATTTTTATTAAAAATCTTAAAAATTGTTTTATTTCCTGTGATTTCTTGTAGTTCAGTTATTTTATCATCAGTATAATAAGGAAATAATGCATTGTTAGAATCTTTTCTTCCTGCTGAAAGCGAACCATTACTTGATATAAATANCCAATGGTTNTATGGGCTTACAATACTCATAAAAAATGGACGCATGGCATCTACATTTTCAATTTTGTAGTAATTTTCATTATTAATAATGACCTCTTTACCGCCAACATCTTTGGCTTCAGAAAATGTCAAACTTTTTCTTAAATAATTCTTTTTCATTTATAAACAGACAATGTTAATTCTATAATAATTCTTATTGATTATTATATAATTGTTAATTATATGTTAGTTGTTTTCAAGACATCTTAAAATTAATGGTATTATTTCAGTTTTTTTTTTAAAAAACCTTTACAATATTATTGTCAAAAATATTTAGTTTTTAAATCTATTTTCCTCATATAAAAATAAAATGAACCCTTTGTTTAGATTAATTGAATTCATAATGTTGTAGTATTGTATAGTTGTTTTACTAGAATTTTAATTAAAACAAGATGTTTGTGTTGTTAAACAATCTTTTTACTAAAAATTCTAAATAGAAAATTAAATTTGTAATGTGAAACACCGATCAGCTTTTATTAATATAATAGGTAATCCAAATGTTGGTAAGTCTTCTTTGGTTAATTTATTTCTTGATGAAAAACTTTCAATTATATCTTCTAAAGCTCAAACAACTAGACATAGAATTTTTTGTATTCTAAATAATAAAAATTATCAATTTGTCTTTTCTGATACACCAGGAATTATAAAACCTATGAATAAGCTTCATGAGTCAATGATGAATTTTGTTGAATCATCATATAATGATGCTGATATAATTCTCTACGTAGTTGATTCATCTCAGACAAAATTTTTAAATGAAGATTTAACACTAAAATTAAAATCTTTAAAAATCCCAATTGTTATTGTGGTTAATAAAATCGATTTAATTGACGAGAATACATTAGAATTAGTAGTAAAAGATATTAAAGAAAAATTTAATGATTCTGCTATTTATCCAGTTTCTGTTAAAGAGAATTTTAATGTTAAAACAATTTTGGATAAACTAGAAGAATTATCACCGATTTCACCTCCATTTTTCCCTAAAGATCAGATTACAGATAAACCAGAACGATTTTTTGTTAATGAAATTATTAGAGAAAAAATTCTGAATTTTTACAAAAAAGAAATTCCTTATTCGGTTGAAGTTGTTACAAATTCTTTCAAACCTTCATCAAAAATTTTGAAAATAGATTCAACAATTTATGTTGAAAGATCAAGTCAAAAAGGAATAGTAATAGGGCATAAGGGTAAATCACTTACAGAAATTGGAAAAAAAGCAAGACTTGAATTAGAAGATTTTTTTAATAAAAAAGTTTTCTTAGAATTGAGAGTTAAAGTTAGTAAGAATTGGAAATCTAATAATACATCCTTAAAAAGGTTTGGTTATGATCTTAGCTAAAATTATCTAGAATAAGTTAGATTTGTATACTTTTTTTTATAGATGGAATCAATTGTTGCTATTGTAGGACGGCCTAATGTTGGTAAATCAACTTTATTTAATAGATTATCTAAAAATAATTTAGCTATTGTTGACTCTGAAAGTGGTGTAACTAGGGATAGACATTATTCATCTTCTGATTGGAATGGAAAAAAATTCACAATAATTGATACTGGAGGATATGTCTTAGGTGGTGATGATAGATATGAAAAAGATATTGATAATCAGGTAATAATTGCATTAGAAGAGTGTGATAAGATTATTTTTGTAGTAGATGTAAATGAATCTAATAATTCTGCTGACAAGGAAATTTCCAAAATTTTGCATAAAACAAATAAACCAGTTGTAGTAGCTGTTAATAAAGTTGATAAGAATAGTTTAATTAATGACTCTCTCGAATTTTATAATTTGGGCTTTGAAAATTTGTTCTCAATATCTGCAATAAATGGAAGTGGAACTGGAGAGTTGTTAGATGAATTAGTTAATGATTTCATAGATGATGATAATGAAATTACTAATGAATTACCATCTTTTGCTGTTGTCGGTAGACCAAATGCTGGAAAATCCTCTTTTATTAATACTATAGTTGGTGAAGAAAGAAACATAGTTAAGGATGAACCCGGAACTACACGCGATAGTATAGATACCGTTTATAATAAATTTGATTTTAATTTTAAAATTATCGATACAGCAGGAATTAGAAAAAAATCAAAAATTGATTCTAATTTGGAATTTTATTCTGTAGTAAGATCAATAAAGTCTATTGAACAATGTGATGTTTGTCTTTTAATTATGGATGCCACTAGAGGATTTGATAGTCAGATAAAAAATATTTTTTGGTTAGCTCACAGAAGAAATAAGGGCATAGTAATTTTAGTTAATAAGTGGGATTTAATTGAAAAGACTAATAATACCTCAAAAGATTTTGAAGAATTAATTAAAAAAGAAATTCAACCTTTTGATGATGTTAATATTTTATTTATTTCATGTATTAAAAAACAAAGAATTTTTAAATCTTTAGAATGCGCAATAGAAGTTTACAAAACCAGAACAAAACAGATAAAAACAAGCAGGTTAAACAATGATTTATTACCATTAATCCAATCATATCCGCCTCCTTCTTTAAAAGGAAAAAGAATAAAAATTAAATATTGTAGTCAACTTCCTGGAAGATATCCTCAATTTGTTTTTTTTGCTAATCTACCTCAATATGTAAAGGAACCTTACAAAAGATTCTTAGAAAATAACATAAGAAAGATTTATGGATTTACAAGTGTGCCGATAAAAATATATATTAGAAAGAAATAACTATAACTCTTTTTCAATAATCTCCAACTTAGATTTTATTTTTTCAAGTTTTTGAACGATTTCAATTTTTTTTGATTCTGTTTTTAATTTTTCTTTAGCCCCATCAATAGTAAAGCCTCTTACTTTTAAAAGATTATAAATAAGTTTTAAATTTTTTATATCAACAGAATTATATTTTCTAGTTCCTTTTATTGTTTTTTTTGGATTTAAAATATCAAATTCTTTTTCCCAAAATCTTAAAAGAGAAGGATTTACATTAAAAGCTTTAGAAATTTCTCCAATATTATAATAAAGTTTTTCAGGAAGTTTGATTTCCATTAATCTAGAGATTGATTTTCTTGACTTGAAATTTTTAATATTTCATCAAATTCTTCAGGTGTAAGATTACTGTAAAAATAATTAACAGGATTAACTTTTTTTCCATCTTTATGAACCTCATAATGAAGATGNACACCCTTTGATCTACCAGTATTCCCAACAAAACCAATAATATCTCCTTTTTTAACTTTTTGACCTCTTCTNACATTATATGAATTTAGATGTGCATACAATGTCAAGTACCCATAACCATGATCTATTCTAATGTGTTTTCCATATCCAATTGCTCTACTATCTGCACGTACAATAGTTCCATTACTTGCTGCATATACAGGAGTATTTCTAGGTGCTGAAAAATCCATACCAGAGTGCATTTTTCTTGATTTATCAAAAGGGTCAGTTCTGATACCATAACCTGAAGCTATCCTAGTTAAATCATCATTTCTTATAGGCTGAATAGATGGAATAGCAGAGAGCATTAATTGCTTGTTTTTTGCTAATGTTTCGATCTCGTCTAGAGATTTTGATTGTATAACTAATTGCTTAGTTAGAATATCAATCTTTTTAGTTGTTTCAATAATTAGTTCTGAATTTTCAAATCCCTCTAAGTCAGAATATCTATTGATTCCTCCAAAACCAGCTTTTCTAATATCAGGATCAATTGGATTTGCTTCAAAAAGTACTCTGTAAATATTATTATCTCTAGATTCTAAATCATTCAAAACAGTTTCTAACTGAACTAATCTATTGTTAAGTAACTCAAGTTGTAATTCATAATTTTTTAACTCTCTATCTTGAGCTAGTTCAGTCGGAGTATTTAGGTAAGGTGTNCTNATTAAAATAAATAATGAAACTATTCCGAAAAAAAATGCAGTAAAAATAAATGTAGAAGCATTAATAATTCTTGACGTGTTTGATGTTTGAATTTCTTTAAAAGAAAGTGATTTTTTATCGTAATAGAATTTTGATTTACTCATAAAAAAGTTTTTTTGATTGAGTACTCGATATTTATTTTTTACTTTGTAAATATAAAGATTCTATTTAAAGTAAAAATTGTTAATGGACTCAAATACTATTAGAAAACAATTCATAGATTTTTTTAAATCAAAAGAACATAATTATGTACTCTCATCACCGATAGTTTCAAAAAACGATCCTTCTCTAATGTTTACTAACGCTGGTATGAATCAGTTTAAAAGTATTTTTTTAGGTGGAAAAAGTAATTACGGTAACCGTGTTGTTAATTCACAAAAATGCTTGAGAGTTTCAGGTAAACACAATGATCTTGAGGAGGTTGGNATTGATCACTATCACCACACTATGTTTGAAATGCTTGGTAACTGGAGTTTTGGAGATTATTTTAAAGAAGAAATTATTAAATGGAGTTGGGAGATTTTGACAGAAATATTTAAGCTTCCATCTGAAGATTTGTATGTTACAGTATTTGAGGGAAGTAAAGAAGATAATCTCAAGATTGATAAAGAAGCATTTGATATTTGGAGTAAAATAGTTGATAGTTCAAAAATTATTTTAGGTAATAAAAAAGATAATTTTTGGGAAATGGGAGATTCAGGCCCCTGTGGTCCTTGCTCTGAAATTCANATTGACTTAAGGTCAGAAGAAGAAAAAAGAAAAGTNAAAGCAATAGATGTAGTAAATAAAGATCATCCACAAGTTATTGAACTATGGAATCTAGTTTTTATTCAATTCAATAGAAAATCNAATGGAAAACTTGAAATTCTTCCTCAAAAACATATTGATACAGGTATGGGTTTTGAAAGGCTGGTGAGNGTCATTCAGAACAAAAAATCTAATTATGATACAGATATATTTTTACCTATTATAAACAATATTGAAAAGTTATCTGGCAAAAAATATGGTACTGATGAAAAAAGTGACATAGCTTTTAGAGTTATATCGGATCATTTGAGAGCTGTATCCTTCTGTATAGCAGATGGTCAAATCCCTGGAAATTCAGGATCTTCGTATGTTGTAAGAAGAATTTTAAGAAGGGCAATAAGATATGGTTATACTTTTCTAAACTTTTCTGAGCCATTTATATTTAAATTAGTTGAGGTTCTTACTAAACAATTTAAGGAGNTATTTCCTGAAATTGATAAACAAAAATTAAATATTAAGTCAATTATTGAGCAAGAAGANAAAGTTTTTTTAAAAACTTTATCCCNTGGAATAANNAGNTTAAATAATNTTATTGAAAAAGCTAATAGTGAAATTGTNTCAGGNAAAGATGTNTTTGAACTTTATGANACATATGGATTCCCAGNTGATTTAACATCACTAATATTGAGTGAAAANNAAATGAANTTCAATGTTNATGACTTTAATAANCATCTAGANCAACAAAAAAATAGATCNAGAAAATCATCNATTNCTAAGACTTNTGATTGGAATNTTATTATTGATGATAAATCATCNTCTTTTGTTGGTTATGATTTAATANCAACAACATCAAAAATTAAAAAGTTTAGAACNNTTGAAACAAACAATGAAAAATTTATTGAAATAGTTTTTANTGAAACTCCATTTTANCCTGAGGGNGGAGGTCAGGTNGGGGANGTNGGAAAAATTGTATCNGAGTCTGGTGNTTCTATNGAAGTTTTAAATACTAAAAAAGAAAATGAAGAAATTATTCATNTCATTTCAGATACCANTTTTGAAGAAAAAGTANACTATAAACTCCTTGTCGATCCTCAAAAAAGAATGAATTCTTCCTCAAACCATACTGCTACTCATTTACTTCATCAAGCACTTAGAAATATATTAGGGTTGCATGTAGAACAGAAAGGTTCTCTTGTGAATAGTGATTATTTAAGGTTTGATTTTTCTTACAATAAAAAATTAGAATCTAATCAAATTTTAGAAGTTGAAAATTTTGTTAATGATAGAATTAATGAATCACTAGAATTGGATGAAAATAGAGAAGAAAATTATGATAATGCCATTAAGAANGGTGTTGTTGCCCTTTTTGGAGAAAAATATGGAGACAAAGTTAGATCTATTAAATTTGGTGATTCATATGAGTTATGTGGTGGAACTCACGTTAAAAATACTCTTTCATTAAGAGTATTTAAAATCTTATCAGAGGGTTCAGTTGCTTCTGGTATTAGAAGAATTGAAGCTATTTCAGGACATACTGCAATAGAATCTCTTAGAAAAAATTCTATGGAGTTATCAAAGATTGGACAATTAACTTCTTCAAAATCTAATATTTTTGAAAGTGTTAAATCAATCCAAAATGAAAAGAAATCATTAGAAAAATCAACTAAAAATTTAGAAAATCAAATATTATCAAACACTTTCTCTGAATTAGTATCAAAAATTGAAAAGATAGGGGATGTCAATTTTTTAGTTTCTAAAGTTGATTTAAGCACATCTAATATGAAATCTTTATGCTTTTCCTTAAATCAAAAAGTTGAAAATTTATTTTTAGTTCTAATTTCGGAATCAAGTAATATTTCTGTAGTTTGCTATATTTCAAAATCACTAGTTGAAAATAAAAATTTAGATGCNTCCAACGTAATTAAATCAATTTGTAAAGAAATTGACGGAGCTGGAGGAGGTCAACCATTTTTTGCAGCAGGTTCAGGTAAAAGTAAAGTACCAATAGAAAAAATTATCGAAGTATCGAAAAGTTTTTTATGACTTAGATGGGTAAGATTCTAAAACTTTATTAACAAANTTTGATATTAATTCATCTCTAGTTAGTTTATTTGANTATANAGANCCNGATCCGTTTCCTTGCCATACAAGATTTCCAGTTTTTCCATCNATAATATCNATNTANAATAAACCAACAACTCTTGAACTTGGTCTATACGTCTGAGCAAATGGATATGCATACCAACCATACCTATTATAAGATTGACTTATATAAATATCTTCTCTNGATTTGGTTGAAACATTAATGATTAAATCAGGTGATGATGAAAATTCATATCCCTTTAATTCCATGTTAGATTCAATGGAACTTAAAATTCTTTTTTTATCAATGTCAGAAATATCTAATTTTTCNATTTCCTGCTTAGAGAATGCNTAAGAAGAATAATTATTAAAATTTATGCTTGAATCATAATCATATGCAACTTTTAGAGATGAGCATGANAANANTAGNATTGANNTTANAGCGATNNATAAATAATTTTTCATATTGTTATAAANTAAACAATAATTATGCCTAAAAACCAATTAATTATCAAGTAATTAATANTTTTATNATAGTGTCAAAANNTATTTTTTTTAAATATTTANCTATAATATTCATTTTCAGCCTCTTAAATTCTAGNTGTAANCTTACNCGATTTAAAGTAAAAAGATCTATTGTAAAGAATAATTTTAATAAATCTGACCAATTAAAAAGATTTTTAAANAATATGTCAACGGATGANANAAGAAAATGGTATATAAAAACNTATTCTGNTTTTGCTNTTCANCAGATGAAAAAATATAAAATTCCTGCTAGTATTATTTTGTCNCAAGGTTTGCTTGAATCNGGATCAGGTGCCAGTACATTAGCTTTAAAATCAAATAATCATTTTGGTATAAAATGTCATCAGGATTGGAGAGGAAAAAAGGTTTATCATGATGATGATGAAAAAGGAGAATGTTTTAGAAAATATAAAAACCCTATAGAAAGTTACAAAGATCATTCAGAGTTTTTGACTACCAGAGGGACGTTATTCTTTTCTGTTTAAATATTCAATTAAGGACTACATTAAATGGGCAAAGGGATTGAGTAAGGCAGGTTATGCAACTGATCCAAAATATCCTGAAAAACTAATAAAAATAATAGAAGACTACAGTTTATGGAAGTTTGATGGTAGTAGAAAATCTATGGGTAAGGTTAAGAAAGATAAATCCAGTAAAAAAGAAAAAAATAATTCCAAGTATTATATAGTAAAAAAAGGAGACACATTATACTCAATTTCTAAAAAGTATAACATGTCTCTAAAAGATTTAAAAAATCTTAATAAATTAAAATCCAACAATATTAAAATCGGACAAAAATTAAAAATTTAAGATGTCTTTGGATTCAATGCATTATTAATTAAGCCAATACAATAAGTTAGATGATTTTTTATATTTGGATCAGAGTATTTCTTTACTGACCTAGAAAGTTCTTTTCTCAAACTTATAAGCATACCTACAGTAACCGATCTTATGTCTGAAACATCAACTTTAATTGGTGTAATGTAATTAGACCAGAAAGATCCCTGTCTTGTTGGTTGTTCATTTTTCATAATATATGCTAATCGATTAATGTATGTTCTTTGTAAATTTCTTCTATAAACATCTATATTTCTATTATTTTTTAATTCAAACCAAATTCCATTTTTTAAATCATTCATCATTTCTTGTAATGTATATGCATTGGATCCATTTAATGCCTCATTTTCAATCATTCTAGCCATTTTAGCAAAATCTAAAACGCTATTTAGATAGCTGCTTTGAACAGATCTAATTCTATTTGTCATTCCAGCAAACTCAATCTTATTCAAAATATCTTTTTCAATCATCCAATATGGTGTTTGAAATAAATTTCGATTCAAAAAATCAACACATGCTTTCTGATGATCTTTACTTACGTGAGTATAAACTGCTCCATCTTGATCAGCGGTTTTATAATATTGATATACACCACCTATGTTTGTAGCAACATGTCCCATGTATCTTCTGAATTGACCAAGTACTTGATTGTACATATATTCAAGTTCTTCATATGTCTCACCATCTTCAGTTGTCCATTCCATAAGTTTTGGCATTATCCTTTTTAGGTTGGCAATTCCATATTCACTCGCTTTGACAGCATTGTCTCCTAAATCTTCTGTTTGAGAGCTTGGATCAATACCTCCACTAGGACCGAATCTAAACATTAAGTCATCCTCTTTTTCTCTAATCCAACTCCTTAATATTTCTTTTTCTTCATCTTCAGAAACATCAAAAATTGGTTTATAACCCCATTTTACTGAATAAATATCATATATACCTACATTAGGTGTATCCCAATCAGAAGGCATCAAAGCAACGCCTTCATCACCTGGTTG
>NZOB01000019.1 GCA_002693085.1 Flavobacteriaceae bacterium
AGAATTAAAAAAATACGCAGTTAATTTTAAAAGACTCAATATTGTTTCTGTTTATGGTGGAAGTAGTATTCAAGAACAAGCAAAATCTATAAAAAAAGGAGCTCAAATAATTGTTGCAACACCTGGTAGAATGTTGGACATGATTAAAAGAAAGTATGTAAATATTTCAAAAATTACATTTTGTGTTTTAGATGAAGCTGATGAAATGCTTAACATGGGATTTTATAAAGACATTAAATCTATTTTAAGCAATACTCCTAAATCAAAAAAGACTTGGTTGTTTTCTGCTACAATGCCAAACGAGGTATCTAAAATTGCAGAACAGTTTATGAAAAATCCATATAAAATAACTGTTGGAGAAAAAAATTCGAGCTCAATAAATGTATCTCATAAAAGTTTTCTCGTAAATAGTAGAAATAAGTATAGCTCATTAAAACTATTTATAGATTCATGTACTGAGATATATTCAATAATTTTTTGTAGAACAAGAAGAGAAACTCAAAAAATTTGTGAAAAACTAATAGAAGATGGATACAGTGCTGGAGCATTGCATGGTGATTTAAGTCAAAACCAACGTGATTTAGTAATGAAATCATTTAGAATTAAGCAAATTAAAATTCTAGTTGCTACTGATGTAGCTTCACGAGGTATAGATGTTGAAAATATCACTCACATTATTCACTATAAAATTCCTGATGAAGTAGAGATTTATAATCACAGAAGTGGTAGAACAGGTCGAGCTTCAAATAAAGGCATGTCTGTTTTATTTGTTACTAGCTCAGATAAAAGGAAGATAAAATCAATAGAAAATAAACTGAAGATTAAAATTAAGTCTAGCGATTTACCGTCAAAGAATGAAGTGTTTGAGAATCAAATTAAAGGATATTTTGATAAGATTCATAAAACACCAATTAATGCAGAATTAGAACCGTTTTTGTCAACTATAAATCAAGATTTAAGTATTATATCTAAGGAAGATTTAATTGCTAAAATAACTTCATTAGAATTTGAAAGAAAATTAAATACTTTAAAACAAGATGATGTAAATAAATCAGATAAAAAAACAGTTAGAGATCTTAGATATCAAATAAATTTAGGAACTAAAGATTATTATAACTGGCAAAATCTTAAGGATTTTCTAACAGAAATATGTTCTTTAAATCCGGGAGATATTTATAATGTTGATGTTCAAAAAACAAAATCTTTTTTTAATTCAAAACCTGAGCATAAAGATTTGATTTTTAATGTATTTAATAAATTGGAAATTGATGAAAGACCAATAAGGGTCAATATTACAAATAAAAGGGGTCAAAAAGACGAATCCTCATTATATCATAAAGAAAAGAGTTTTAGAAAAGGAAAAAGAAAGAAATCTAAAAGGTCAAAGAAAAATTTTTAGGTGGATCTAACCCTTTTAGATGCTCCACAAAATAATCCCATTTTCTTCTCATAAAATAATTATTTTGATCTCCAAATCCATGTCTTTTATTAGGAAAAATAATTAGATCAAAGTCTTTGTTAGCTTTAATTAGTTCATCAACAACAAGCAAGGTATTGTAAGGAGGAACATTATTATCAAGATTTCCATGAGCTAATAATAATTTTCCTTTTAAATTTTTTGCTAATAATTGATTCGCTTGATTGTCATAATTAGTTTTTGTAAAATCATAGTCATTAGATCTTTCATTGTCTTCAATCTCAATGTTTTCTAACAGACCTTGCCATTTTTCACCCCAATCAGCTTCATAATTTCTATTATCGTGATTCCCAGCACTTGAGACAGCTACATCATAAAAATCAGGATACTCTAAAATTGCTCTAGTTGACGCAAATCCACCACCAGAATGTCCCCAAATACCAACTCTTTCAATGTCCATTCCTTTATATTCTTTAGCCAGATCTTTAATTGTTTTNATATTATCAGGTAATCCATTATCACCCATATTCCCATAATATGCATCATGAAAAGATTTAGATCTTCCAGGCGTACCCATTGCATCAACNGCTACAACTANAAACCCTAACTCAGCTAAAGATTGAAAGTCNCTTCTTGTTGTGGAAAAAGAATAATTTCTAACACTACCAGCTTGAGGTCCTGGATAAATATAATTTAATACAGGATATTTATCATTTTCATTGTAAAAGCTAGGTAAGTGCATAATTCCATATAAATCGGTTTCATTATCTCTTGCTTTAACAGTNAACTCAATTGGTTTTTGCCAATTATTATTGAACAATTCTGAAATATCAACTCTGTTTATNTCTTTTAATGTTTCACCATCTCTGTTTTTTAAAAGAGTAATTGGTGGATTATCAGTAGAGGAATATGTTGTTGTAAAATAATTCCAATTTTCTGATGGATTAATACTGTGAGTTCCTTTTTCTGGCGTTAAACAAGTTAAGTCAGAGCCATCGAAATTTACTTTATAAAGATATACATGATAAGGATTTCCTTCCTCTTTTCCACCACCTGTAAAAAAGATCTCTCTTGTTGTTTCATCTATATGTAAAACATCTCTTACAAGCCAATTACCACTAGTAATTCTATTTTTTAGATTACCTGTTTTTAGATCGTAAAGATAAAGATGACCCCAATTATCTTTTTCAGAGTACCATAAGAATTCATTAGTGTCAAAAAATACTCTCCAATTTTCTCCACTAACTCCAGACTCATAATAAGTTTTAGTAATTTCTTTATAAATTGATTTTATATTACCTGTTCTTACGTCGGCTACTTGAAGATGAGCCTCTTTATGATCTCTTGTAGATGAAATAAATGCAAGTTTTCTACTGTCCTTGCTAAAATTAGCATCTAACAAAGTTCCATCCCAATCCGCAATATGATCAGTAGTTGTAGATCTTTGGAAATCCCTACCCATTTTAAAAGGTGTAATTTTTCCAGAATTGACATCAATAAAAATTCTTTCAATTTCAAATATTTTTTCATCACCAGGTAATGTATATTTCCATTTTTCAAGTTTTGGATGACCTACATTTGTTGTGGCTAAGTACATTTCTCCAACTCCCCGCGCATCTTGTCTAAATGTTGTTATGGTTTTAGAATCAGGTGACCATTTTAAAACTGGTCTGTCATTTTTAATCCATCCGGCATTATTTGTTCCATATCCATAATCTTCATATCCATTAAATGTGAGTTGTTTGCTTTTATTTGTAGTTAAATCTTTAACCCAGAGATTAAAGTTTTTTATATAAATACTTTTTTTACCATCTGGAGAGGTGTATTCAAGATAACTTCTTCTTGAATTAATACTAGTTGGAAATTCAACTTCTTTAATTTCCAATTCATTGACATCAATTGATAGTGATTTGAAAATAGTATCATTTTTAGTTTTAAAGTATAAAACATCATTTTCCCACTTCTGAGATATTATAGTATTAGTTACAAATTTGTTAAGGTTTTGTGGTAAGTGTTTTACAGCTTTTTCATAAACACTATTATCAATACCTCTTTTAGAATTATCACATGAAATAAATAGTGCTATAAAAAATGATAAAAAAATATATTTTCTATTCATANCTAAATTTTAAGTCAAGTTAAAACTTTTTTATAATCTAGTATTTATGATACTATTGTATATNGATCCAAAAGTATAGCTTAACCCAATNGAGAAATTAGTTCTGTAGTCTGTTGCTATTTGTCTTTGTTGGAGTAANAGATCTTCAACTGANGTNTTTCCAGCAGCTAAACTGTATTGTTCTCTNATTAAATTAATATTTCCTGAAAGTCTTACAGCCAAACCTTCAAAAACTCTTATATCTANATCACTTCTTAGTGAAAATCTTTTTTTTGTGCCATCATTTAAAAATTGTGTNCCATTAATNTAAGAGCTTATGTTTCCCCACTTTTGCCTAAATCTNATATTTAAACTCAATGTTTGAGATGTTAACTTTTGTTCANTATAACCNTATATGGTTTCCTCAATGTAATTTCTTTTNCCNGTACCAATTCTGTAGGCAAGAGTAATTTCTTTGCTTAAAACATCCTTATANGGATATAAACTATATTCAATTGCTGGTGCTAAGTACCTGTTAAAATCGATATTTTCATAAGTGTTTTGATATGCTCCAAAAAATACACCAGCTGAAAAATGATCTGAAATACTTCTAACTACTCTTCCTCTAAAACTTGTAGTTTTTCTATTACTAGTGTATTCATTATCATCGCTGTAAAACTTTCTATTAGATTCNTTTCGACTAATTTCCATACCAATCCTCCAGTCTTCTGTAAGTTTATCAATTTCAAATTCAACTTCATATCTGTTAGTTTTTCTACTTTCTTCCTTATCATTATTGTATGATCCTGATAATTCAAAAACCCAATTTTTCCACTTATCATCTAAAGAAGTNGAATCCTCAAAGTTAGATTCAANATTAAGTTTNANATNATAATTGGCTTTTTCTAAAAAAGGAACTAATGCTACTTTTAATTTATTAAGTAATTTATCCCTTAAAGTACTNGAGGTATCATTTGAATATCCNANAGCTNTAGCACTAGAACTAATATCCTTANAGCTATTATTACCGTCAATTGTTATTTCAAATGAACGAGATCCAGTTGGATTTCTTTCATCTCTAATAAATATTTCAACGTCTGCTAANTCTTGNTCTCTAACATATTCTAAAAAAGAAGTTTCTTGTTTNAAATAATTTTCATCACATCTGCAATCAATGTATGCTTTGATTTTTTCTTGACTAAAATTCAAAAGAGAAAAGANTAATAAGAATAATGTAAAATAGCCTTTCATGTTATTTTTTTAAATTTATTACAAATGTTGGACCTAANTTATGAGAAAAGGATTAAAATTTACTTTATCGTTTTTATTTGTTTCAATTTTAACTTTAAATTCATGTTTAAACATTAAAGAAAATATTGTGGTTTTTGGAAAATTAGAAAATGGTGAACAGGTCTACAAGTATCTTTTAAAAAACAATGATTGTGAGGTTGAAGTAATTACATATGGTGGAATTATCACAAGTATTAAAGTNCCTGATAAAAATAATAATCTAATTGANGTNGCATTAGGNTTTGATAATCTGGAACCCTATTTAAATAAACATCCATATTTTGGAGCAATTGTNGGAAGATATGCAAACAGAATTGATNATGGAAAATTTANATTAAANAATGTTGAGTATAACCTGGCAGTTAATAATAATGGAGCTTCTCTNCATGGTGGTNTAAAAGGATTTGATAAGGTTAATTGGNAAGTAGTCTCTTATGATTCTGAAAATAAACGTTCAATAAAATTATATTATTTATCAAAAGATATGGAAGAGGGTTATCCAGGAAATTTAAATATTTATGTAACATATACTCTNTCAAATGATAATGAACTTAGCGTTAAATATGANGCTGAAACNGATAGAACAACNGTAATTAATTTAACTCAACATACATACTTTAATTTATCAGGTGAAAGTTCTGGAGATATTCTTGATCATGAATTAGAACTTGATGCCGATTCATTTTTACCAGTTAATGAGAAAATAATTCCAACAGGTGAAATTAAAAATGTTNAAGGCACCCCATTTGATTTTAGAAAGAGAAAAAAAATCGGAAGNGATTTAAGTCAAATTGACAATCAGTTATCNTTAGGAAATGGATANGACCATTGTTGGGTGNTAAATAATTATAACAAAGAATTGAGAAAAATTGGTGAGGCTCAAAGTACCGAGTCAATGATTAATATGGANGTCTTTACAGATTTACCAGGTGTTCANTTATATATAGGAAATTTTNTAGANGGATCTTTANGNTCAAAAAAAGGAATGAAATATGTTAANAGATCTGGCTTTTGTTTAGAGACNCAATTTTTTCCAAATTCACCAAATACACAAAATTTTCCTTCAACAGTTTTAGAGCCTGGTAATAAATTTAGCTCTATGACAACTTTTAAATTTTCTTTGTTAAAAAACTAAACTTTAAGTTTTAAATTATTTTTTTCTAAAATTCTGACAAAAACGATAATTGAAAAAGAAAACAATAAAGATTTAACCAAACCTACATTTCCTACTATCATCCATTCAGGCCATGAAAAATTCATTAAGACTAATATTGGATATAATAAATAAGGGATTAGATAACATGTTAATGTTGAGGTTCCAGCTGCTTTAATGGGTTTGAGAAACTTATTAAAGTTTGTTTTTTCAACTAATAAAAATAAGATGATAAATGAAAACAAATTTATTGCGGTACATATAGCAACCCATGAGGGAGATCCATAAATCTTAGAAATATGAAACGATNGACGAATTAAAAAACCATAAACCAAAAATATAATTGAACAACCAAANAAAATTTTAAGNAATAGATTTTCTTGTTGTTNTTTAAAATATTTGACAAAAAATATTGAGGTTAAAACACCTGAAAGAACAAACAAATGATTTGAAGCTCCAACTATTACTTTAAAGGCAGGAATTCCCTCAAAAAAATTATTTTCTTGAACATTCATAAACATTAAAGTCAAGAAAATAATGAACAGAAATTTTATTTTATTTCTTAATAAAAGATAAACCAAACCNTTAAAGAGATANGCCCAACCAATTAAACCTAAAATTCCCCACCAGCTCGTTCTCATCCATGTTGTTTCACCAGAATGANANCCTTCNTATANAGNTGCAATAAANATTAANAGTANANTGCCTGTAAATTTTAGAAAATACTCTACTTTATTATTTAGATATGGAATTTTTTTATAATTAACCCAAATCAAAAAAATAGATATTGCCATAATTATCTCCCATGTATATTTGCTAATTATCATTCCATATTCACTAGCTGATTCATAATTAACCATAAATACACCCATAANAATTAATGCAAAAGATCTTTGAATTATATGCTTAAANATTTTTNTGTTTTNNTCTCCATTATNNATNCTTNCATTTATTGAAAGNGGAATTGATAATCCAACTATAAATAAAAAAAGTGGAAATATTATATCTGAAAACCCCATNCCATCAACTTCAGCAGTTGTATGTTTTAACCATTCAGGAATATTTTTTAATGTCCAAAAGTCATTAACGAAGATCATAAAAAACATAGTTAGAGCTCTTAATGCGTCGATTGTTTTTACTCTATCCATTGTTTATGTTTTGAATTAAACTTACTAATACATAAATTTATTCGTAAGTAATGTTAATTTAATAATTATAAATGAGAATAGTTCTTTCAATTTTTTTGATATTTTTTTCATCAATTTCTCTTTCTCAGAATAATGACTATGAAAGTAAAATGGATTGGTTTGAAGATGCTAAGCTTGGAATTTTCATTCATTGGGGGATTTACTCTGTTAATGGCATAAGCGAATCATGGTCATTTTTTAATGAATATATTTCATATGATGATTATATGAAACAGTTAGATGGATTTAGTGCCGAAAAATATAACCCCAATCAATGGGTTAAACTTATTAAAGAAAGTGGAGCAAAATACACAGTTATTACTTCTAAACATCACGATGGTTTTGCTTTATGGAATTCAAAAAGTGGAGGAATTAATTCATTTTCAAATTCAATTGCGAAAAAAGATGTGCTAAGTCCATTTGTCAAAGCTGTAAATAAACAAGGCTTGAAATTAGGATTATATTTTTCACTTCCAGACTGGTCATATTCTGATTATACCCATCATACAACAAATATTAGGAGATATAATATAGAGAATGAGCCTGAAAGATGGATTAAATTTCAATCTTATATGTTTTCACAACTTGGAGAATTATCAGAAAAATTTAATCCTGATTTATGGTGGTTTGACGGAGATTGGGAGCATAGTGCTGAAGAATGGGGAGTTAATAAAATTAAAACATCATTGTTGTCTAGGAATCCTAATGTAATATTTAATTCAAGACTGAATGGGAATGGAGATTATGAAACCCCTGAAATTGGAATTCCTGTTTTAAGACCTGAGGCAAGATATTGGGAGCTGTGTGTAACCATGAATGATTCTTGGGGATTTCAAAAAAATGATAACAATTATAAAACCCCAATGCAAGTCATAGATTTATTTGTTGACACACTAAGTAAAGGAGGAAATTTACTTCTAGATATCGGCCCAAAATCAGATGGCACGATTCCTGATGAACAAGTAGAAATCCTTAGAGAACTTGGAAAATGGACAAAAAAACATGATAAAGCAATTTATGAAACTAGAAGAGGTATTTCATATGATCACTTTTATGGACCAACTACTTTATCAAAAGATAAAAAGACTTTATTTTTGTATGTAAGAGATTTTCCTAAGGATGGTAAAATAGTTTTGAAAGGGATTAAAAATAAAATTAATAGAGCATATGTTGTTGGTAATGGAACCATTTTAGAAAATCAAACAATATGTAAAGTATATTGGAATAAATATCCTGGAATAACATATATTGAAATCCCAAAAGATTCTATTGATAA
>NZOB01000020.1 GCA_002693085.1 Flavobacteriaceae bacterium
TCTGAATCATCAATTTGGACTGTATTTGGTGTTTGACATGAAAAAATTAATACTGATAATAAGATTAAATAAATATTTCTTTTCATTTTAATAAAAATTATATGTTGAATTATTGTAATATGCTTGCATGCCGTTCTCACCACCCTTAACAAGAGGAATTACAGTTTGCACAAAGCTTGGTTCCTCTACATTAAATCTCCAATCAAGNTATTCTTCATANTGTTTNTATGAATCCCAATANTCATANATGAAATANGTTTCNGTTTCTTCATTATAAAAAGCTTCTAAGTGAGTACAACCTTCCCAATTTCTTGTAACTGTCAAACCTGCATCTGAATCCATTAATTCTTGAAATTTGTCAAGATTTCTCTTACTTACCTTNGCAGTGAAAACAACAACATTTCTTTGAGCTGGACCTACAGCATTTACCATTCCAGTAGCATCAAAATACTCACCAGTAGATGAAATTTTTCCATCTTCAAAATCAAAATTGTGGTAAGACATTACACTAAATTCTCGTCCAGTAGATAAACTTTTTCCACTCCATCTTCCATAAGCTCTGACACTGCCATCTGGCTTCATTGTCAAGGTATCAATTCCTGGAAGCCATACTGGATCGTTAAACTTTACGTCTGTATAATTTTGAACATAAAACTCTGCAACTTGGAGTGAAGTTTCATAATCAACCATTCCCATACCGTACATAGGGGCGATATCCTGAAGATCTTCAGAAACAGCCTCTTTCCATAGGTCTATATTTTGATCTTCAAATGCTTGAACCCATTTCTTTGCAACAGCAAGATTAGATTCATATTCAGGATTACTGTTGCACGCGACAAATAGTATCCCAACCAATAGTAAAATAATTTTTTTCATAATATATAATTTTAATAAAATCCGTAACCGGTGTTGTTTGAGTAAATTGAAATCCCATCAGCACCACCAGAGATTAGTGGAAGCATTTTTCCAACTAATCCACTTGGGTCTTCGTTAAATCTCCAGTCAGCATATGCGTTATACTCTTCAAATGAGTCCCAGTGTTGGATTACAACATATTTACTGCTTTCTTCATTAAAAAATCCTTCAACATGATTACATCCTTCATAGTTTCTCGTTGTTTTAAGACCTGCATCTGATTCAAATAATTTTTGTAAATCATCATACTTGCCTTTTTTAAGGTCTACAGTTACAACAATTACATTTCTTTGAACAGGACCAACCGCAGCAACCATACCTGTAGCATCAAAGAAATCACCAGCATTGGTGATTTTTCCATCCTCTACTTCAAACCAGTGATAGGCTCTGTTAGAAAATTCTCTGCCAGTTGATTTGCTCGTTCCAGTCCATGTACCATAAACCCTAACACTTCCATTGTTCTTTAGTGAGACAGTATCAACACCAGGAAGGTAAACAGGATTATTGAATTTAATGTTCTCAAAATTATTGATGTAAAATTCAGCCTGAGCAAGAGCAGAATCATAATTACCACTGTTTTCTGCTGTTCCATACATAGGAGGACTATAAACTAAGTTTTCAGAAACAGCTTCTTTCCATATTTCGACATCTCCTAGTTCAAATGCTGAAACAACTTTTTTTACAGCTTTAACATTTTCAGAGTATCCGTTATCATTATCGCATGATATCATAAATAATGCGATTAGAATCATAATATATTTTTTCATTAGTTAAAAATTTAGTTAGTTTTTTAAGGTAGAAAAAAATCCTCTAAAGAAATAAGAAATTACAAAGATTTAAGAATTTGATAATAAATGGATTAGAAAAATAAAGAATTAATGACAACTCTTATTGTATTTTTTTAATCTCCAATAATTGTAAGGCAATGGAGTTATGAATCCAGCTAATAACATTATTGGAATGACTGTTAAATTAAGTACAGCACCACCAGTGATTAAATAGTCCGTTAAGTTCATAGCGACTTCCATACTGATCATTGAAATCAAAGACATACCTAATGCTGTAGTCAAAGCTTGTTTAAAACTCATTTGTTTTAGTAGAATAATTGTTTCTAAAATAACACTGGTAATCAATCCATTTATTATAGCCAGTATCATTATATTAAGAGTAGAAATATCCATAGGATAAACTTGAAAAAAGTATATTGTTCCAAAATCTCCAATAGAGCAACCTAACAGACACCATAAAGTATTTACAGATGCTTTTTTCCAAGTGTGTTTACATGTCCAGTTCAAAATAATAGATTAATTAGAATGCGAATTAAGTTAATTTATGATAAAAACTGTTTCATTTTTTTAAAAAAAAATTGTAAAACTTTGATTTTAATAATTTTTGTAGTCAGTGAATCTAGATGGTAGCTTATCAAAAATTAAATAATAATTATTGCTAACACCATTAAATTTTTCAACGACTACCTTCTCAATTATTTTAAAAGATTTTAATGCCATATTATTGAAGTTATCAATACCGTTATTATTAAAATTCATTCTAGTTCTGTGTATGTTGTAAGTATCTGACATTTGTTCATTAAACAATTTTTTTATTTCTTCTTTACCATAGATAAAGCCTAAAAGACCACCCCAAGTTGAAGCTGGATTATCTGAATCCCAACCACATAAAGATGCTATTTTGATTGTTTCTTTAAAATCTCCCTCTCCATAAAACAAACTTATTAAGCTTGCTCCAAAATTTATTCCAGCAGCAAAACAACCATTACAAGATTCGTCTTTAGTGGACCAAAAATAGTTGTCTTCCTGACTTATCTGATATCTTTTGTGCAAAGAATCTCTGGCAGCTTCCCAAGGAACTCCAGACTGATATTTTTCTTTTACAAAATCATANATTTTAGCAGAATAAGAAGCGTCTGGTAATATNTTCCTGGCTTCATTTGCCATAGAAAATATTTTATCTTTTATCTCAATCTTATCTTTGTCAAAATAAGATAGTGAATGCATAATTATGTAGAATTGTGAAATCCATTCTGCATTTTCTCTAGCAACAGTTCTGATTGGCAAACTTGACATTAGCAATGCATATTCAGGATTTAAAGGAGANTATAAACCAAAAATTTCAGTTGTCAACTGAGCATCAATCATTTCATAGTGTGGATTTAGATTTGGTGAACTTGTCTCTGGTGGAAGTATTCCAGAATTCATCAAATCATATGCTTTCTGATTAGAAACCCATAAATAGTTTTCTTCTTCTTTCTTAATATGCTTTAACCATCCATCTCTTATCTGAGTTTCACTTAACAACAATGTATTATTTTCTAACAACAATTCTTGATACATATACTCAATATCTGTATCATCATCAGAACCCCAAATACTATCTTTCTTAGCAAACTTAAAATCAATATTACCCCATTTAGATTCTGAGGACCAAATATTTGGAAGATCTGGTTTTCCCCAATCGTTTCTATTATAAAAGATCTCATTCGTATTATTAAATGAAAAACCAATTTTATCCATTTCTGTAACGATTCCAGTCCAATTTGCAATTGACTGNCCTAGCCAAAATCCTTCCAGTTTATCAATTAAATCTTTTTTAACTAAAATATTTCTATGATCGTTTTCACATGAATAAATAAAAATCAATAAAAAAATTAAAACCCTTTTCATAAATTTTTTATTGTAAAATTAATACAGATTTTCAATTTTATTTTTTTGAATTGATTGCCATGCTACATTACATAATAATTTAGCAGATTTGTTCAAGTATTTAAATTTTGGATTGTTAGTCATGCCGTGATGATATCGATAATAAATTTGTTGAACAATTACAGCAATTTTAAAAAGACCGTAAACATAGTAAAAGACGATATTTTCAATTGATATTTTCATTTCTTTACTATACATATCAACCAATTCAAGTCTTGAAGGATTTCCTTTATGAATAGTTGGAGAATTAAAGCCAGCTATTAATTCAGGATGATCATTATCCATTGTCCAATAGGCTAATGATGTTCCTAAATCCATCAGGNAATCTCCTAATGTACACATTTCCCAATCTAAAATTGATGAAATTTTTTTCCAAGAATTATCNTCAAAAACAACATTATCATATTTATAATCATTGTGAATTAGTGAANTATATGACTNATTTGGAATATTATTACTAAGCCATTTTATCACCTTATCTGCTGTTNNTATTTCTTCTGTTTTTGCAGCATAAAATTGTTTTGACCAAACAGTAATTTGTCTTGATGTGTATCCTTCAGGTCTGCCAAGATCAGATAAACCAATTTCTTGATAATCTACATTATGGAGACTTATAAATGATTTAAGCCATGTTTTTGAAATTGCATTAAACTCATTAGGAGATATTTTTGTTTTCGAAACTACTGGNGGTGTTAAAATAATTCCTTGAACTTTTTCCATTAAATAAAATGAAGACCCAATTATTTTAATATCGTCACACATAATAAATGGACTTGGAGCAATATCATATTTTTTATCTAGAGCATTAAGAACTTTAAACTCTCTGCTCATATCATGTCCTCTTTTTACAGCTCCTTTTGGTGGCCTTCTCAAAACATATTCTTTTTGATCTGTTTTTATAAGGTAAGTTAGGTTTGAGAATCCGTTAGAGTATTGTTCTATTTTATTTATAGTTTGATTTGTGTTCAGATTTGTATTAATATAATCTTGTAGTTTTACAATGTCTATCTCTTCACCTTTACGAACTTTACCTAACATTTTGAAAATTTAATTCTTGAATAGAATTATTAAAATTTTATTTTTCTGAGTTTTCTTTGACTAAATTTCTTCCCAACTGATACATGTGAACTTCATCAGGCCCATCAGCTAATCTTATTGTTCTAGCATAAGAGAAAAATGCAGCCAAAGGAGTGTCTTGACTCAACCCCATACCACCATGAGCTTGGATAGCTCTATCAATTACATCACAAGTCATTTTAGGAACTATTATTTTAATCATTGCAATCAAGTGTTTTGCTCCTTTGATTCCAAATCTGTCTATGTGATCCGCAGCTGACAATGTTAATAATCTTGCTTGTTCTATTTCGCATGCTGATTTAGCAATATCTTGTCTTATGCTACTAAAATCTTTTATTTTTCTTCCGAAAGCTTCTCTTTCATTAACTCTTTTACACATTAATTCAAATCCTCTTTGAGCAGCTCCGATTAATCTCATGCAATGATGTATTCTTCCAGGCCCTAATCTGCCTTGAGCAATTTCAAATCCTTTGCCTTCTCCAAGAATTAGATTTTTTGCAGAAACTCTTACGTCATTTAATTCAATTTCAGCATGTCCGTGGGGAGCATCTAAGTATCCAAAAACACTAAGTGGTCTTACCACTTTAACGCCAGGAGAATCTGATGGAACAATTATCATACTTTGCTGATGATGTCGATCTTGTTCAGGGTTTGTTTTTCCCATAACTATGAACATTTTACAACTAGGGTTCATAGCCCCTGAAGACCACCATTTTTTACCATTAATAATATACTCATCTCCGTCTTTCACNATTGAAGTTTGAATATTTGTAGCATCACTTGATGCAACTGAGGGTTCTGTCATTAAAAAAGCTGATCTTATTTGTCCATCCATTAGTGGTTTTAACCATTTATCTTTTTGTTCTTCAGAACCGTATTTAGCTAAAACTTCCATATTTCCAGTATCTGGAGCTGAGCAATTAAAAATTTCTGAAGAGTACGTTACCCTTCCCATAATTTCTGCTAATGGAGCATATTCTAAGTTTGTCAATCCTGGGCTTAGATTACCATAATCTTTTGGTAAAAATAAATTCCATAAATCAGCTTCTTTTGCTTTATTTTTCCAATTTTCTAATTCTGGATGGTGTTCCCAAAGATTTTTTTCATAAAATTTTAAGAATTCACTTTCACTTGGATAAACATGTTTATCCATAAATGAATTTAATTTNTTTTGAAGATNTAATGATTTTTTACTGTATTGAAAATCCATATTTAAAAAAACGGAGCGTTCATTAATCCGCCATCATTAATAATTGATGCACCTGTTATATATGAGCCTGCATCCGATGCTAATAAAACTGCTAATCCTGCCATTTCATCAGTTGTACCAGCTCGACCTAAAGAAACACTATTCATCAATTTTTGTTCAGCTCCTTCAAATTCTAATAAGGCAGCACTTAATTTTGTTTTGACATAACCAGGACAAATTGCATTAACTCTTATATTATATTTTCCCCACTCAATAGCTTGATTCTTGGTTAACATAATTAATGCTGCTTTNCTAATATTATANGCTGACATGAATTTNGTTGGATGTAATCCTTCAATCGAACTTATATGTATTATACTTCCNGATTTATTCTCTTTCATTATTGGGTAAACAAGATTACTAAGATTTAGAGCAGAGTTTAAATTTATATCCATGGTTTTTTGATAGACTTCACTTGACATTTTTTGAATTGGCCCAAAGTAAGGGTTAGTACCTGCATTATTTATCAAAATATCAATTCTTCCATGGTTTTCTAAGGTAAAGTTTACAAGATTTTGTAAATCATCAGAATTTCCAACATGACATTCAAATGAAGAAGCTGAAAGTCCTTTTGATAGAAATTCATCTCTAACTATGTCGACTGATTCTTTTTTTCTACTGCTAACTATAACATGCGCTCCAAACTCAGCAAGACCTAATGCTATAGCCTTTCCAATTCCTTTTGATGCACCAGTAACTATTGCTACTTTTTCAGTTAGATCAAATTTTTCTTTTATCATTTTTANATCATTTATTAATGTCTNATAAATTAAATTATCAGCTACAGTCACANATTGTAAGATAGTACTATTAAATTCTTTTATCTAAATANATTATAGANAAACAAGAAGCTAACATTAATAATGATGGAGCTGTTGGAATAATNGGATCTGAAATACTAAAATGAAAATAGACTGCTGCAATCATAAATAGAGCCATTACTCCAGCAGCAGGTAAAATTAATTTTCTATACTTCAATCCAAANAATAACATTATAGCACACGAAACTTTAAAAATTCCTACAACTACCATTGTTGTTTGATTAAGCCCATAAGCCTCAAACTCTTCAATCATATTTGTTGCATCACCTCCTCGAAAAGTTGTATCAAGATTTATATTATATGTCCAAGCTGTTATTACAGTAACTGAGACTACAACGAGTAATATTTTTAAAATAGCTTTCATTTTTTAACTACCGTTCTGGATTGGATCAGAATCTGGCATCATTTTATTTAATATAAAATATACAGGGCAAAACTTAGTCAATGGACTAATTACTTGTAATGCTCCAACNCCGATTACAATCCATAAAAAATTAAAATTATCTGTAAGATAAAATAACCCTACACCACATAAATAAAGCAATCCAACTATTGCGTCATGAGCTCTAATTTTAGAAATNTTTTTAGTATTCATTTTTTGATTTATTAATTGTTTAACACAATTTAATAAAATTAAATTAACTCAAAAAAGATATTTTGTTAATATGAATATTGTTTATAATNTTTTTTTTGTNATTGAAAAACAATGTATTAATCATTGCATTACCCAATTTTGATGTAGTAGTTATAAATGGCAACAATTTAAGTATTGGATAAACTGGTCGCATTAAAACATAAAACAAATTATAGATTTTAGTTCTAGATTTTATCCCTTTTTCAGGAATAATTATACCTGCTCTAAACATGTATGAATCTTTGAACCCTTTTTGTAAAATATAATTCTCCGNTTTACCCTTAATTCTAGCCCATCTTATTGGCCCTTTTTCTGAAGAATCAGTTCCTTCACCTGTTACATAGTTAAAGACAGCATTTTTATTTCCTTTAAATACTAAATCTGTAATAATCTTTGTTATATCATAAGTAGTTGTTTTATANTATTCATCTGATGAACCTACTACAGAAATTCCCATACAATGGAAGCATGCATCATACCCTGTAAAATCTTTTTCATGATTANNAAGATTTAAGAAGTTGTCACATATGATTTCTTTNATTTTAGGATTATTTANTTTAATTGAAGTTCTATTGACAAGTAATATTTTTTTTATTCTATTATCTTCTAGGCATTGAANAAGAACTCCTTTGCCAACCATTCCTGTACTACCGGTAATTATAACTTTCATAAATTAATTAAATATAAAAAGAGGAATTTAAAACTCTATTTTAGAAACATGATCAATTATTCGATTAACCCATAATCCATACATTTTTGCACTAGGATGAAGTCCGTCATTTGCGATTAAACTTAAATCATATAAAGCTTGGCGAGATATATCCGTTATGTTAAAATATTTTATTCCTCTTGATTCTGATTCGCTTTTTACAATTGAATTAAATTGATCGATTTGCTTTGTTATTTCAGATCTGTTGAACGATTTTCCAAAAGGTGTAGCACCCCAATCAGGAATCGACAAAACAATTAATCTACTTTTATTATTATTTAATAATCTCAAAGATGTGTTAAGTAATTCAATAAATTCATTTCTAAATTCAACTTGACTTTTGTTTTGGAATTGATTATTAACTCCAATTAGTAAGGATATAAAACCATATGCTGGTTCAATATTTTTTTGATCTATAGCTTGAATTAATCTTGAAGAAGTCCATCCAGTTTCAGCAATAAATTCAATTTTATTAATTTTTTGAGTTGTTTTATTTAACTCATTTAATAAAATAACTGGCCACCTTTCATTGTAAGAGACACCTTCTCCAATTGTATAACTATCTCCTAAAGCTAAATAAGTCTCAGCATTTTTCCCTTCAATTACTTTAGTAAATGTTGCATAAATNTTTTTATCACTATTGATAGTAACTCTAATTGGATTTTTTGAGCCTGAAATATCTCCGCTCCAATTGCTAAATAACCAATCTTTTTCTGGAATTGCNTTAAGTTCTATAATTGACCCGCTTGAGTACGGTCTTGAACCACCTGACTGAANAACTGATTGTGAAACAGATCCAGATCCGCTAACATTTAATCTGAAATTGTATNTTTTTTTAATAAAATTAGCTGTGAGATTTTTATTAGAATCAAATATTATTTCCAATGGATTAATTTGAGAATTAANATCNCCTGACCATCCTNTGAAATCAAATTCTTGATTAGGTTNAGCAGAAATAACNACTCTTTCNTTNAATTGAAATTCACCATAGGNTTGGGAAACATTTCCTCCATCAACTGGATTTACATCAATAACTAGCCTTTGAACTTGAGGCTCTTTCTCGCATGAGAAAAGGAAAAAGANAAGTATTAATATTTTTTTCACATTTTAAAGCATCAAGTTTGATGCCATGTAATTTTTTATAATTTTGAAGNCATGAAGAATATTNTACTATTGATTATTTTATTTTCTTATTCNATTCANNGNCAANNAGACNATGAAATAAGNTTNTATGGTGATAAAATTAATTTTGAAAANATCTCTGANTTTTCAGAAATCAAATCNAANGTCAGTAATAATTNTATTAAAAT
>NZOB01000021.1 GCA_002693085.1 Flavobacteriaceae bacterium
GTACTTAATGGACATGATCATACTTACGCTAGAGGACATGTCCCTGTTAAATCCCCAGATATTAACCAAGAAGGAAATTTTAAAACTTTATATGTTACATCTGTAAGCGGACCTAAACAATATAAAGTTGATAGAGAACAAATGAAAAATTATGAAGTTGATGGATATAAAAACGATAAGATAGGTGAGCAAACTCAGTTTTTCCAGGTTATAAGCGTTGCAAATGATCAATTGATATATAGTGCATATACCACATTAGGAACTCTTTATGATAAAGCCATTATTACAAAAGACTTTTCAACAGGCAAAAAAACTATTTCAAATGAGATTAAATAAACTTATACTATTACTCAGTGTCATATTATTTTCTTGTGAAGATTATCATTATTATGATGTAATTGTAGTAGGTGGTGGTGCGGGTGGAACATCTGCTGCAATTCAATCTGCTAGAAATGGATCTAGAACATTACTGATTGAAGAAACGGATTGGTTGGGAGGTATGCTCACTTCTGCGGGAGTTAGTGCTATTGATGGTAATTATAAACTTCCATCTGGATTTTGGGGTGAGTTTAAAGATAGCTTAGTATCTTATTATGGTGACTTAGAAAGTTTAAAAACAGGCTGGGTTAGTAATGTCCTTTTTGAACCAAAAGTTGGGAATAAGATTCTAAAATCTATTGCTAGTAAAGAAAAGAATTTAAAAATATTTCATTCAACAAAAGTAAATTCTGTTATTCAAACAGAAGGTGATTACTATAATTTCAGGATAAATTCTTCTAAAGGCAATTTTTCATCAAAGGTCCTCATAGATGCTACAGAACTTGGAGATTTACTTCCTATGATTGATGAAGAATATAGTATTGGAATGGACGATAAAGAAATGTATGGAGAGGATATTGCCCCTGATGAAAAAAATGATGTCATACAAGATTTAACTTATGTGATGATTTTAAAGAATTATAATAAGAATGTGAAAATTCAAGAACCAGAAAATTATGATCCTTCTGAATTTTATTGCTCAACTTCTTCACCTAATTGTCCAGAATCAGACAAAGCCCTTTGGTCACCTGAACAGATGATGAATTATGGTAGATTACCAAATGATAAAATAATGATTAATTGGCCTATATATGGAAATGATTATTATTCAAATCTTTTAGAAATGAATACTGATGAAAGAGAAGAAGTATTCAAAAAAGCTAAAGAAAAATCTCTTCAATACTTATACTACATACAAGATGAATTAGGATTTGAAAATTATTCTTTAAGCGATGATGAATATGATACAAAAGATAATTTTCCTCTGATTCCTTATTATAGAGAATCAAGAAGAATTAATGGAATGGTTACTTTTTCTTTAAACTTTATTAAAAAACCGTATGATCAAAATCATGCTCTTTATCGTACTGGTGTTTTAGTTGGTGATTATCCAGTTGATCATCATCATGATGCTCATCCAGATAGAAAAAATTTACCTCAGCTTGCATTTTATCCAATTCCGTCATATTCTTTGCCTGTAGGATCTATTATTTCTAAAAAGAATCCTAATTTTTTAGTTGCAGAAAAATCAATTTCTGTTTCTAATCTAGTCAATGGAACAACGAGATTGCAGCCGGTTGTTTTACAGATTGGTCAGATCGCTGGATTAATTGCATCAGAATCAGTTAAAAATGATATTTCTACTCAAGAAATAAACATTAGGGACCTTCAATCCATAATTCTTGAAAATGGAGGTTATATTCAGCCTTATTTAGATGTTGAAAAAGATAGCCCTTTTTTCAAAGTATATCAGAGAATTGGTTCTACTGGGATTTTAAGGGGAACAGGTATTAATGTTGGATGGTCTAACCAAAGTTGGTTTTACCCTGAAGATTTGGTTGATTTAGATCTTTTATATAAAGATATTTCAAGTTTTGTCGATATGAAGCAGTATCCATTAAATAGTACGAGTATAGCAGATATTAAATCATGGATAGAAAAAATTTCTGATGAAACTGTAGATTTATTAGGGATATGGTCTAAACTGAAATTAAAAAATTATGATGTCAACAGAAAAATTAACAGGGGAGAATTGGCTGTTATAATTGATCATTATATAAATCCATTTCAAAAAAATATAAATTTTAAAGGAGAACTTCTTGACTAAAGACCATTTGGAAATAAGAAAAGCTGAAATTTCTGATTTAGATAACGTTATGGAAATCATTTCTTTATGTACAGCTCACATGATTTCTAACAAGATTTTTCAATGGAATGACAGTTACCCCTCAAGACAAGCATTTGAAGAGGATATTAATAAAAATGATTTATTGGTATTATTATTGAAAGGAAAAGTGATTGGATGCGTATGTGTGTCAAATATCATGGATGATTTCTATAAAAAAATTAAATGGAAAACTAAATCTAATAATAGTTTATATGTTCATAGGTTAGCAATAAATCCATCCTTTCAAGGGAAAGGATATGCTAAATTTATAATGAATTATATTGAAGATTTAGGTAAAAAAATTAGTGCTAATTCAGTTAGGCTTGATACTTTCAGCTTAAACGAAAAAAACAATAGTTTATATACCAATTTAGGATATACTAAATTGGGTCAAATTTATTTTAGGGATCAAAGTGATATGCCATTTAATTGTTATGAAAAACTGTTAAAATAGTTTGATTATTTTTACAAAAAATTTAGATGTCTAAAAATAAACCCGATCAAGTAGCTGATAATCCAAGTATTTTGCCCTATGCTTCAAATGTTGGAGCTCCCGCAATTAAGCCATCAAATCTAACTTCTTTTAAGGAAGAGAAGCTTGCTAAGACGAATAAGTACTTTTCATCTAGATATGAAGAAATAAAGGAAGAGTATAAAAAATTGATGGAATCCTATGAATGGAATCAGTTAATCTACAATTGTAGTTTTAGTTTTAAACCAGAAAAGGGAGAAATTTACCATCTTTATCAAAGAAATGATCAAAATTTATTTTTGTCCATTATTGGACCTACAGAGTGGAATGAAATTTATATAGGATCATTTAGATTAGACTCAAATGATAAATGGGAAAAAGTAGACATACAGCTTCATAATGATTGATATAAAATTAAATCCTTCAAAAAGAATATATTTTTGTTCTGATAACCACCTGGGCTCCCCAAATAGAAATTTAAGCCTTGAAAGAGAAAAGATATTTATAACATGGCTTGATCAAATTAAAACAGATGCTCAAGCAATTTTTTTTCTTGGAGATTTATTTGATTTTTGGTTTGAGTATAAAAAAGTGGTTCCTAAAGGGTTTACCCGTCTTTTTGGAAAANTAGCAGANCTATCNGACNCAGGAATTGATNTATTCTTCTTTGTNGGTAATCATGATTGTTGGATAGGTAATTATTTTGAAGATGAGCTTGGAATTAATGTTTTCCATAAAAAAGTAGATTTAAACATTGATAATTATAACATTCTTATAGGTCATGGAGACGGATTAGGACCTGGAGATAATAAGTACAAATTTTTAAAACTATTATTTAGAAACCCTATTTTAAAAAAGTTATTCTCATTTATTCANCCAGATATNGGAATTTCATTAGGAANNTTTTTATCNCAAAAAAATAANATTNTNTCAGGTNNTGANAANGTTTTTGAGTCAGAAGACAAAGAAATGTTATTTAGCTATTGTAAAGATGTTTTAAAAACTAAATATTATCATTTCTTCATTTTTGGTCATAGACACATCCCATTAGAGCTTGACTTAGGTAACAACTCAAAATATTTTAATACTGGAGATTGGATTACTCACTTCTCTTATTTAGTTTATGATGGTAATTCATTTAATCTTAATTATTTCAATAAATAAATTTGATTGAGAATAAGCAAATTGAATATGAAAACACCGTTATTGTAGGTGTTGTTAACAGGGAACAAGGTGAAAGTGTTGTAAAAGACTATTTAGATGAACTCTCATTTCTTTCTGAAACTGCTGGTGGAGTTGTCAAAAAGAGATTTATTCAAAAGTTAGATAGCCCAAATCCAAAAACCTTTATTGGCACTGGAAAAATATCTGAAATTCAAGTATATAATAAGAAAAATGATATTAGCTCTGTGATATTTGATGATGAATTGTCTCCTACTCAACAAGGAAACTTAGAAAGGATCTTAAAATGCAAAATCATTGATAGAACAGGACTAATCCTAGATATTTTTGCTCAGAGAGCGAAAACAAGTTATGCCAAAAATCAAGTTGAATTAGCGCAATATCAGTATTTGATGCCTAGACTGAAAGGTTTGTGGACTCACCTTGAAAGACAAAAGGGAGGTATTGGAATGAGAGGTCCTGGTGAAACTGAAATTGAAACAGATAGAAGAATTGTAAGAGATAAAATTAGTTTATTAAAAAATAAACTTAAAAATATTGATAGACAAATGTCTGTTCAGAGAGGAAATAGAGGAAGTTTAGTTAGAGTTGCTTTAGTCGGATATACCAATGTTGGTAAATCTACATTAATGAATTTAATTTCAAAATCTAAGGTTTTTGCTGAGGATAAACTTTTTGCAACTTTAGATACTACAGTAAGAAAAATTGTTGTAGAAAATTTACCTTTTTTAATAACTGATACCGTTGGTTTTATAAGAAAATTACCTACTCAATTAGTTGAATCATTCAAAAGCACATTAAATGAAATAACTGAGTCAGATTTAATTTTACATATAGTAGATATTTCACACCCGAATTATGACGATCACATNGATTCAGTAAATTCTATTTTAGAACAAATTAAATGTTCAAATAAACCAAGTGTGATAGTTTTTAATAAGATGGATAAATTAAATGAAGAGGANCTTGAAAATTTTAAATTTAAAGANAATAATGGNTCAAACTTATTTATTTCTGCTTACAAAAAAATTAATCTCGATAAGTTGAAAAGAATGCTATATAATGAAGTTAGGAAAATACATATAAAAAGATTTCCTTATAACAATTTTCTNTACCCTGATTTAGATTAGATTTTTAAATTTATTCCAATACCCATAACCTCTCTAACTTGTAATCTCTTTATTGAGTTATCATCGTAAATAAATTGAAGAATAAGATTAGTGGTTAAGTATTTATTAACTTTCATTGTGGTATTTATNGTATAATCTAAATCTATATTTCCAGGATTTTCNAGGTAATCAGAATATAAACTAATTCTATTNGANACTTCAACATTTTCAATTAGTTCAAATTTAAAATAAGATCTTAAAGATGCNCCAAGTTCAAATCTGCTATTGGCTCCTTTATTAACACCAAAGTATTGTTTTCCATCAGCAAGATTTTCAGTAAAAGATCTATTAACCATAATCAATCTTCCTGTAGCAGGAGCAAAGTTAACCCACAGATCTTTGGTCTTTCTCCAGTATAAACCAACACCAATTTGTAAGTANGCTGGAGAAAAAAATCGAGTAAGTTCTGTTCTTTCCTCTTCGCCATTAGCATTTTTTCTAAATCTATATCCCTTAGTCCATTGAGTTTTAAAGTTTACAAAAGAAGAGTAACTCCAATTTCCAATCAGNTTATTAGTNAATTTCTTACCTAANAGCGAGTTTACTTCAAGTCTATCGTCTGTTTTTTTTTAANTATTTACTTCCNCCNATACTATTTAAACCGTATGCAGTGATTACTTTNGTATCCCAGTTCCAACCATTGTTTTCAAAGTTAAAATCATAATCAATTTTGATAGTTCCAGATAAACTAGTNTGACCACCGGCAGTCCAATAACTGTAACTAGATTGGTTACCNAAAAAAGTNAATTTTCCAGAATTATTCCAGTTGCTTTTCAACTCTGTTGTATCAGCAGCTTTTTCTTGAGCAAAAACACTCAANNTAANAAAAAGACATAAAATAGTAGAATAGTATTTTNTCATTTTCTTTTAAANACTGGTACTGCAGAACAAGCTTCACCAAACATNATAGATTTTGCAATTGGTTGAAGTTTTTCAATNATTAAAGAATAAAAATAGTTGTTATCTGAAATATCTGAACATCCTTTAATTATTACAGGCTTATCAATAAATAGTTTTTCATCTAAGTTCTTTATACCATCA
Source organism: Flavobacteriaceae bacterium (assembly GCA_002693085.1). Next base: position 6,071 of record NZOB01000021.1, read on the forward strand.
ATGATTTGATAATTTTTAAACTCATTTTGATTTCCAATGAAATTTTTAATTTCAAACTCAGTCAATTTTGAAGAAATTAGTAAATATGCCCAATGTGGAATAATTGCATCATTCGAGCATTGAATTAAAACAGTCTTTTCTTTTAGAACTTCCCAGTTAAAACTTTTAATTTTTTCTCTAAAGTCAGATTCAACTAAAATAAATTCATCTTTAAGCCAGTTCTTGAGATCAATAACCTCAAAAATAGTGTNACCTAAAAAGTCATTAAAATCAATGGTNATGATTTTACTTTTAGAAACTCTATTTATAATTTTATAATCCATTTATAAAAATCCCAACTCTAGTTTAGCTTCTTCACTCATTAAATCTTTTGACCATGGTGGTTCAAAAGTCATTTCAACATCAGAACTTTTTACCCCNTCAATTTCAGCAACNTTATCTTTAACTTCTTGTGGTAAACTTTCAGCAACGGGACAATTCGGACTAGTTAGTGTCATTAATATTTTTACATCGTTATCTTCGTTCAAGAATACATCATATATTAATCCAAGCTCATATATATCTACAGGAATTTCTGGATCATATATAGTTTTTAAAACTTTTACAACTTTTTCTCCAAGTTCATTTGGATCAATCATTTTCTCAGACATATTATTTAGTTTAATTTACTATATGCTAAAGCATAAAATTTAATTTGTTTTAACATGGATGATAACCCATTAGCTCTGTTTGGGGACAAATGTTCTTTCAATCCTATATCATCAATAAAACTCAAATCTGCTGATAATATTTCATTTGGAGATCTATTATTTAAAATACTGAGTAATATTGCTACTATTCCTTTACTAATTATTGCATCGCTATCAGCTTGAAAATGAATTTTTTTACCATCAAAACTGGAGTGTAGCCAAACTTTACTTTGACATCCTTTAATAAGATTATCTTCTGTTTTAAATTCAGAATCCATTTCATCAAGAGACTTAGATAAATCAATCATGTACTGATATTTTTCAGTCCAGTCTTCCATAAATGAAAAGTCTTCAGCTAAGCTTTTGCCTTGTTCAGAAATAGTCATATAATTCAAAGATACGAATTAGCTCAACATTGTTTTTGCCATATTAATGGCTTCAATTAACTTGTCAACCTCCTTTTTTGTATTAATAAAAGACAAGGATACTCTTACGGTTCCAGAAATGTGAAAGTGGTCCATAATTGGCTGAGCACAATGCTGACCAGTTCGAACTGCAATTCCAAACTTATCCAAGATTGAACCAATATCGTAGGGATGAAGATTCTCAATATTAAATGAAATTACAGATGTTTTATTTTTTACGTCACCATATATTTTTAAACCATCAATTTGTTTTAAAGATTTAGTTGCATAGTCTAGTAATTCATTTTCGTAATTATATATATTTTCTAATCCTATTTCATTTAGGTAATCCAATGCGTAACCAAAAGCAATAGCACCAGAAATATTTGGTGTGCCAGCTTCAAATTTATGAGGAAGATCTGCATATGTTGTTTTTTCAAAAGTAACATCAGAAATCATTTCTCCTCCGCCCATTAGTGGAGATAATTTTTTCAACAATTCTTTTTTTCCGTAGAGAAAACCAATTCCAGTTGGCCCACACAACTTATGAGCTGANGCAGTAAAGTAATCTATATCAAGCTTTTGTAAATCAACATTAAAATGTGCTGAGCTTTGNGCACCATCTATTAAAACAACAGCTCCATTTTTATGAGATATTTCAATTATTTCTTCAATTGGNTTTATAATTCCCAGNGCATTAGAAACATGATTAAGAAAAACAACTTTAGTTTTTGAGGATATAATTGATTTGAAATGNTCAAGATCAAGTTCACCATTTTCTTTCANTGGAATCACATTTAATTTAGCATGATTTTTCTCAACCATCATTTGCCAAGGAACTATATTAGAATGATGCTCCATTCCTGAAACAATTATTTCATCTTCACTACTTAATAAATCCGTATAGCCATTAGCAATNATATTTATTGAATGTGTTGTTCCAGANGTAAAAATTATTTCTTCACTAAGATTTGCATTGAAATGCTTTTGAATTTTTTTTCTAGAGCTTTCATAAGCTTCAGTCGCTTCTTCACTTACTGAATGAACTCCTCTATGGATATTGGCATTATATTTTTTATAATAATCTGAAATTGAATCTATAACACTTGTTGGGGTTTGTGATGTGGCTGCATTATCAAAATAGATTAGGGTTTTACCATTAATCTTTCTTTCCAATATTGGAAAGTCTTTTCTAATATTTTCAACGTTAAAAGTCATTAAAGTTCAAAACCTAAATTAACTCCAATTTTATTGGCAATAATTTTTTTGATTTTAGTTTTTAAAGCCTGCATTTTTACATTTTCAAGTACGTTATTTGCAAATGCATATGTGAGAAGACCTTTAGCTTCTTTTTCAGAAATACCTCTAGTTTTTAAATAAAATAGAGCCGAATCATCGAGTTGACCAATTGTACAACCATGTGAACATTTTACATCATCGGCAAATATTTCAAGTTGTGGTTTGGTATTAACTGAGGATTTTTCTCCAACAAGCAAGTTGTTGTTTTGTTGAAAAGCATTAATTTTCTGAGCTATTTTATCAACAAGAACTCTTCCATTAAAAACTCCAGTAGAATTATCATTATAAATTCCTTTATATTCTTGATAGCTTTCACAGTTTGGGCTTGCATGATGAACTAGAGTGTGATGATCAGTATGTTGATTACCACCTAATATTGTTATCCCCTTCATTATTGAATTTATATTTTCACCGTTCTGATAAAAATTTAAGTTATTTCTGACAATATTTCCACCAAAGGAAAATGTGTGACAACTTACTTCGCTATCTCTTTTTTGATTAATATATGTGTTATCAATTAATGAAGTTGTTTCTAAATCATTTTGAATCTTATAATAATCTAGATTAGCATTTTCATTGACATGAATTTCAGTTAAAGTATTTGTTAAAGGATCAATAAACCCCGGATATGAATATGGTGATTTATTATTTTCTCCCACTAAAGAATAATGACTTTCTAAAATTTGAGCCTTAGAATTTTTTTCTAAAATTATAAGGCTTCTAGGCTGAAGCATTAATGAAGATTCACCACCTGAATTAATATGAATTATTTCTATTG
>NZOB01000022.1 GCA_002693085.1 Flavobacteriaceae bacterium
CTCTAACAATAGACCTACAAAGCGATGTTATTATAAAAGCTTTTTTTGGTGAAAACAGAGATGTCGTATTTGATATTGACCCACAAGGAACAACATCAAGTATTAATATTAATGGCACAATAGTAAGTTTATTTCCATATGCTACGTCTCTACTTGTTGGCGAAAATATTGCGCTAACTCCATTAATTGATGCTGTGTATGGTTTTGATAATTGCCTTGGATATCTTGATGGTGGATTTTTGTCGTGGAAAAACTCAGGAAATAAGATTGAAATAATTAATAATATAAGTCCATTAGACTTTACTAACATTAAAGATGAGGTATTTACTCTTGATGTAAGAAAAAAATCTGAAACATCTCTTTCATCCCTCGAGAGTTCAATAAAGATTCCTTTGTCTGTTTTAGAATCTAAAATTGATCATTTAGATAGCAATGATAATATTTACATACACTGTGCAGGCGGCTATAGAAGTATGATAGCTGCTTCGATATTAAAAAGAAATGGTTTTAATCAAATCGTTGATATTAATAAAGGTTTTTCAGGAATTCAAAAATGTTTAATCAATTCATGAAANATATAACTTTTCTTTTAGTATTATTTTTATTTTCCTGTAACAATATTGATAANAATTATAAAGAAGCTCGATTCTCAGATTTCTATAATTCAAATTCTAATAAATTATTAATTGATGTAAGAACCCCTGAAGAATTTATTGAAAAAAGAGCTTTAGNGTCAATTAATATTNATTTTTATGANGAAAATTTTAATGATGATATTCTTAAAATTTCAAAAGAANATGATGTTTACATATATTGTAGATCTGGAAGAAGAAGCGAATTAACAGTTAGATTTCTTCTAGAAAATGGTTTTGAAAATGTATATAATGTAAATAGTGGAATTATTGAAATTGATTCAATTTACTTAGATTTTAGAACCCTCAATAACTAGAGTGCCTTTCCAGTTTTTCTCAGGGCAAAACTGATATTCTTTTACTTTTTTGAATCCAGATTTCTTAAAAAAGTTTTTCCATTCTTTAATTTTTANTAACTCCATTGTATCAACATTAATCTGCTTCTTCCACTCGTGACATTCTTCATTTTCGTAATAATGATCTATACCCATAATCAGTTTTCCATCATTTTTAATCCAGTTATCNTAAATATGTTGTATTAAAATTTNAGGTTTTTTAAAGTAATAAAATACCTCCATNGAAAAAACAACATCTACTTTATTTTTTGGTTTCCATTCTAATAAATCAGAACAGTAAAATTCATTATCACTATGTTTTTTAGCTTTAGCTATCATTTTTGATGAACCATCAACGCCTATAGCTTTTTTACAATTATTCATCTTTGATAAATACTTTACCAACCAACCATTACCACAACCAGCATCAATACATGTAAATTCTTTNTTAGTGTCAAATAAATCAATCATTTTTATTACTGGCTTGAAATGGTTTTTTTCCATTCCTTCATCTTTTCCAGTATCTACCCAATTAGAAAATACCTCGATAGGGGATCTCATACTTTTTTTCTAGTTGCTATTACGTATAAAGTGTATGTGAAGATAACAACAATAATTTCCCAGTAAAGNATATAATAAGGCCAATCACCAATAATTAATGGATTGTCAACACCAGGAGCATATGCTAAGTACATGTAGTTTGAATCTATTTGAAAGTTTAAAGGCATTACAATAGCAACTAAAATATTTAAGTAAATTAACATTTTTAACCATGAAAANTTTCTTAATTCATAACCTAAATTATTATACATATATATTGGAAGAAGCAGTATGCCGCCGTGTGATATATAGTATTCTATATATTCATAATTAGTTCCGTCAAAATTATTGATTTGAGGAGTCAGGAAAGCCTGAATAGCACCAATTATTCCAGCATAAAATANAAACTCAAACAGAGTTTTATTTTTTGGTAAAAACAAAATAAANCAAGCAATTAAATTAGAAATACCNCACAAATGTAGNGGTAGATTATCGCTTATATTCCAATACCCATTAATNATATTTCTTGAATGAGANGTAATTGTTGTAATGATTAAAGCTAGCGCTATTAGCTTTGCAAACTTTAATTTATCTGTTGACTTTAAAAATTTACCTATGAACAGATATGCTAATATTATTGAAATGGTTATTATAATATTTCTTATCCATTCATCAGANAAGAATTCAATNATATAATTTTCTGGTTGCAAAAGTTAATTGTTTAAATAAAATAANTAAAATTATATGATTAAATCACTATAAAATTCTAAAAATAATNTGGATAATTCTTCATCATCTCTGGGGGATATTTTATTTTTTTTGAAGAAAGTATTNATCTCCTTTGACTTTGAACTTGAAAACATGTTAATTATAAATTTCTTATTCCTTTGAATTTTAAAAAATCTATTTTTATTTAAAAGNATTATTTCATTTGACTTTCTGTAAGTTGGATCTGGCTTTACTTGAATTCCAGGTGTATAATCTGGCATATAAGTTTCAAGAAAGGTGTCGGCTAATAAAGTAAAATTTTCATTTTCATTAATCAATTCATAAAACTTTCCTTTAATTGAAATAAAAATTTTATCCTCAAATGTAACCTTGTAAACTTTGTTTGGAAGAAGCTTCAATGTTTTATTGTCATCAGTCTCAATATCAAATGTCTGTTCTAAAAGATTATAATTTGTGGTTACTTTTATAGGTTTGTCTCCATCAAATAAATTTAAAAGAGCCTTTTTTGGTTTTTTAAAATAATATCTATTTCCAGCATAATTAATTGCTTTCTTCGTATATGCTTGCGCTACTTCATTCTGTATAATATTGAAGTTTGAATCAATATTAAAATCAGTTGTATTAAAGTTTTGGCTAAAAATTGAAAAACTGATAAATAGTAAAATATATTTTTTCATATAACACATATATAATTAATTATTATTAAAATTAAAAAATTTCAGCTATCATACATCTAACACTTCCTCCTGAATGCTTTTCAATTGTTGGAATTGGACTATATATTATGTTGCCAACTTTTTCAATTTCACTGATTTGACTCTTGCTGAATGAATTATAAGCGCTTTTACTCATTACTATTTGTGTATTGCCCTCAGTTGATTTTAGAAAAATTACATTTCCAGCAAATCTGTTAATTTGAAATTCAGATAATTCAATTAAATTATTATCATTTTCAATATTAGTTTTAACGTTTTCTCTTTCTTTAACATCATCGATCGAGTCTAAACATATAAAACAGTTATTTGCACCAATAGACATCATTACATTAGTGTGGTAAATTAACTCTCTTTTTTTATTGACTTTATGGTAAGCATGAAACATTATAGGTTTATAATCAAAATCCATACAAAATTTTAAAAATAGATTTTTTGATGATCTATCAGAGANNCCACAGTANGCTTTTTTATTAGCTCTGTCCAAAACAACACTCCCTGTTCCCTCAAGAAAAATATTTTTTTCTACATAATTTGAGTAATCAATAATTTTGTATTTATTTTTTTTATTAATCTTATTAATTAAATCATAATTTATTTCTGTTCGCCTGTTTAATGCATTCATTGGAAAAATTCCAATTTTATTATTATCAAAAACTATCCAATTATTTGGAAAAATTTCATCAGGATTATCATATAATTTACTCCCTTCAACTACTGTTATTTCAATTTTGTTTTTTGATATAACACTTGTTAAATCATCAAATTCTTTAAGTGCTTTTGTCAAAACATCTTTGTCATCATTTTTTGAATTACCTTTTTGAAAGTAGTTATTAATAATTGTTTGCTCATTTGACCTGAAAGTATTTGGTCTTACCATTAATATTTTATTAGTTAAATTCATTTTCTAATTAATGGTAGGGTAGTGCATCTAAATAATCCTCCTTGTTTTGAAATTTCTCTTAAATCTATCTCAATTGTTTCGATTCCTTTATTTGCTAACCAATTATTAACTTTTTTAAATCTTGAGTCACTTATAACTTTATTAGGCGCTATTGAAAGGAAATTACACATCATTAAGCTCATTTCTTCACTGTTTATATTTAAAATATTGTTTTTTCCATATTTGTTTAAAATCCAATCATAATCACTTTTGTTTATAAACCCGTTTTCACAAACAACAGCTAGTGATTTTCCAACAGGTTGAAAACAACAATCAAGATGAAGTGCATTATTTTTGGGATTATTAATTGATTTCTTTAATTCAAAGGCTTTGATTTTTTTAGTAGGAAAAAAATTTTCAATAAATTTTACGGCTTTATAATTAGTTCTTGCTGTAATTTGATTCTTGTAATCTGTCTTGTTATAGTAACCTATGAAAATATATTCATTATCTAAAATTACATCGCCTCCTTCTATATGAGAATCAGATGGTAATCTAACTATTTTTGTTTTATCAATTTTTTTTAAAATTGTATTAAGACCAATAATTTCATTTTCTCTAAGAGGAAGTATATTTGATACAAAAAAGAAATCATCAATAACAAAACCAATATCACGGGCATATATCTGATTACAATCCTTAACATTATCTAGACTTAAAACTTCAATTTCATTATTCTCAAGTGTTTTTTTGTAAAGCTCTAACTCATTAATCAAATCGTTTTTTAAAGGATAAGTTCCTTTTTTTAAATGTATTATTGATGATGGGTCATATGTTTGATTTATTTNAGGTTTATTTCCTAAAGTATATGCGTTTCCAAGTATCACTGATTTTAGTGTACTTANTTCATCATATAAGTTTAGATTCATTATTAAAATTCACTTAAACTGCTATCAATGATATTAATAGCTTTAAATAATTGTCGTTTAGTTATGACTAGAGGAGGTGCAAACCTTATTTTATTTCCTTGTGTAGGCTTTGCTAAAAGTCCATTATCTCTCATTTTAAGNCAAATATTCCATGGGATTTTAGATTTTGAATCACAGTCAAGAATTATTGCATTTAGCAAACCTTTTCCTCTTACACCTTTAATAATTTTTCTTTTACTACTTATTTTTATGAGTTCAGATCTGAAAATTTCACCAAGTAATTGAGCATTTTCTGCTAATTTATAATCTATAGCATACTTAATAGAAGCTTTTGCTACAACACCTGCAAGAGGATTACCTCCAAAGGTTGAACCGTGTTGACCTACCTTCATTACACTCATAATTTCCTTAGAAGTTAAAACTCCTGATACAGGATAAAAACCTGCAGAAAGAGCCTTTCCTAAAATTACCATATCAGGTTTGATTTCTTCATGCCAAGAAGCTAAAAGTTTTCCTGTTCTACAAACTCCAGTTTGAATTTCATCAGCTATAAATAGTACATTATAATCCTCGCACAATTTTTTACATTTTTTTAGGTAACCATCATCAGGCACTACAACACCTCCTTCGCCTTGAATTGGTTCAACTAAAAAACCGGCAATATTTTTATCCTTTTTTAGTACTTTTTCTAATGCTTCAATATCATTGTATTTAATCATTTCGAAGCCTGGTGTAAGTGGACCAAAATTTTTCTTACTTCCTAAACTTGGTGAAAAAGACACCACAGTCGTTGTTCGACCGTGGAAATTTCCATCACAAACAACAATTTTCGCATTGTCTTCTTTTATTTTTTTAATCTCGTGTCCCCACTTTCTACATATTTTAATGGCTGTTTCAACAGCTTCTGCACCAGAATTCATAGGAAGCATTTTGTCATAACCAAAGGCAGATGTAATATACTCTAGTGAGTCACCTAANTCACTATTATAAAATGCTCTTGATGTTAGAGTTAATTTTCTAGCTTGTCTTGTGAAAGCCCTGAGTATTTTTTTATTACAATGACCTTGGTTGACTGCAGAGTATGAGGATAAGAAATCAAAATATTTTTTACAATGTACATCCCAGACATATACGCCTCTTCCTTTTTTTAAAACTACAGGTAAAGGATTATAGGTGTTTGAACAAAAAGTTTCTTCTTTTTTTATTAGTGATTCTTCAAGTCTGGAAAGCATGATCAAATTTAATTATTTAAATAAGATAAGCTGAATTAATTTTTACTTAATTCTTTCAAAAACCCCCTTTTTTTTATTCTTTTTAACTGAATTCCAATCAAAATATTCACCATGCATGGTAATATAAATTCCTTTGGGTAATGTTTGAACAAACGATAGGGCACAACCAAGATTAAAAAAACCATCTGATGAGCTTCCAAAAGCATATGGAATCATTGCTCCAGTTAATATAATTGTTTTGTTATTCAAGTTCTCTTTTGAAAGTTTTTCAGCTGTATTAATCATTCTATCAGTTCCATGAGTAATTATGATCATTTCACTTTTTTCTCTTTTACATGCATCTACAATTTTATTTACATCATTTTTATCCATTTCCAAGCTGTCTTTCATCATTAGTGTTTCTACCTTAACACTAAGTTTACACTTACTTCTTTTAAGCATTTGAGGAATATGAGTTTTTTCAAAAAATAAAATACCGTTAATTGAGTCATAACTCTTGTCAAAAGTTCCACCTGTTATTAAAATTTTTATCATCTTAGTGTGTAATAATTAATACATACCTAAAGTAGTGAATTATAAATTTATAATAGATTCTGATATTGCAAATGCAGAAACTTTACCTGGGTGGTTTTATAATTCAGAAGATGTTTTTCAGTTTTTAAAAGAAAAAATATTTTTAAAATGTTGGCATTGGATTGATGATAAGTCAATATTTAATCAATTCAGCACATGTCCTTTTTTTATTCTTCCTGATTATTTATCTGAACCAATTATTGTTTTAAAAAACCAATCAAACGATTATAAATCTCTTTCAAATGTTTGTACTCACAGAGGAAATTTAATTTTTGATAAACCTTCCAATTCAAATAATTTAATATGTAATTATCATGGTAGAAAATTTGATAACGATGGTAAATTTAAATTTATGCCAGAATTTGAGATGACAAAAAACTTTCCTAGAAATTGTGATAACCTTCATGGATTTCCTATCAAATCTTTTGGAAACCTCTTATTTGTAGGATTTAATCCAGGTTTTAATATTGAAAATGTTTTTTCTATAATTAAAGAAAGAGTTGGATTTATGCCTATTGATGAATTTATTTTTGATGAAAATCTTTCTAGAGATTTTAAAATTAATTCTCACTGGGCTTTATATTGTGATAATTATTTAGAAGGGTTTCATGTTCCATTTGTACACAAAGACTTAAATAAGATATTGGATTATGACAGTTATGAAACAATAATATATGACCATTGTAATCTTCAAATTGGCTATTCTGACAATAAAGATGATACATTTAAATTTCCTAAAAACCATATTGATTATGGTAAAAATATTGCTGCATATTATTACTGGATATTTCCAAATTTAATGTTGAATTTTTATCCATGGGGACTATCTGTTAATCTAGTACAGCCAAAATCAATAAATTCAACAAATGTGTCATTTAGATCATATGTTTTTGATAAAAACAAATTAAATTATGGAGCTGGAAGTGATTTAGATAAAGTTGAACNTGAAGATGAGGAAGTTGTTGAAAATGTGAATAAAGGACTTAAATCATCATTTTATAAAACTGGAAGATTTTCTCCTACAAAAGAAAAAGGAGTTCATCATTTTCATTTATTATTATCAAAATTCATCAATAAATAACAAAACCCCTGTAAATCGGCGACTTACAAGGGTTTTTGCGGAGAAGGAGGGATTCGAACCCCCGGAGGTGTGACCCTCGCTGGTTTTCAAGACCAGTGCATTCGACCNCTCTGCCANTTCTCCAGANGCTGCAAATATAAAAAGTAATTTTTGATATCATAATCAATAGTTAATAGAATATTATACATAAATTAGATTAGTTTGGATTTTATTTTAAACATACCTTGGGAATATCCTTTATTAATTGTAGTTGGAATTATAGTTGGTTTTATTAATACAATGGCTGGAGGAGGCTCCCTAATCACCCTTCCAATACTTATATTTTTAGGATTACCCTCTGCAGTCGCAAACGGNACAAATCGTATTGCTCTGATGATGACTGCATTTTCAGCAAATATGGGTTTTAAAAGTAAAGGAATTTCAACATTTCCATTTAGTGCATATACAGGCACATGTGCTTTAATGGGTTCAATAATCGGTGCACATATTGCAATAGATATTAATGATGCAGCTTTCAATAAGATTCTGTCTATTATAATGATTCTTGTTATACTTATAATTATTTTTAAACCAAGAATTGTCTCAAATGATCTTTCTGTAAGATTAACAGGAAAACATCTTAGGTTATCTTGTGTAGTATTCTTTTTTATTGGTTTATATGGAGGATTTGTTAATGCAGGAATTGGTTTTGTAATAATGCTTTTTTTACATTTTTACAATAGAATGAATCTTGTTAGAGTAAATGCTACTAAAGTTGTAATTGTATTAGTCTATACAATTGGAGCATTCTTAACTTTTGTTTTTAATGATTTGGTAAATTATTCTTATGGAATATGTTTAGCTATAGGTACTGTATTTGGTGGCTGGAATGCAAGTAGGTTTGCAGTAAAAAAAGGAGAAAAAGTTATAAAGATATTTTTGGTGATATCAGTAGTGATTATATCAATTAAGCTTTGGTTTTTTTAATAGCTGGTTGTCTTAATAATTTCAATTCCATAACCCGTTAATCCGACTCTTTTAAGGTTTTTACTATTAGTAAGAAGATTTAATTTATTAGCTTTTAATTTATGCAGAATTTGAGCACCAATCCCAAAATCTTTAGTGTCCATTTTTCTATATTTAGTTGGAGCTTTCCCCTCAGATATATTTTCTTTAATATTTTTTAATCTAGACAACAATGAGCTTGTTTCTTGTTCATGATTAATGAACACTATTATTCCAGCTTTACTATCATTTAATTTTTTAAAAATTCTATCAAAATCATGATAATCGTTGCTTATTAAATTATCTAATATATTATTGATTGAACCTAGAGAAGATATTCTTGTTAAAACAGGTTCACTGCTGGTCCATTCACCTCTTGTTAAGGCAATGTGAATTTGATTGTTATTTGTTTGATTAAAAACATTTAAATTAAATTTTCCATAAACAGAATTAAAAACAAAATCATCTACAAGCTCAATTAAACTATCGTTTTTCATTCTAAAAGAAACAAGATCTTCTATTGAAATGATCTTTAAATCTAATTCCTTTGCTAAAACAATAAGTTCAGGAAGTCTAGCCATAGTGCCATCTTCATTCATTATTTCACAAACAACTCCGGCTGGTTTAAATCCTGCTAATCTTGATAAATCTACTGCAGCCTCAGTATGACCAGTTCTTCTTAAGACTCCACCAGGTTTTCCGACTAACGGAAAAATATGCCCTGGTTTTGCTAAATCTTGAGGTTTTATATTGTCATCTACTAATGCTTTGATTGTTTTAGACCTGTCACTTGCTGATATTCCTGATGTAACACCATTACCTTTTAAATCTACAGAAACTGTAAAAGCAGTTTCCATCAACTCTGTATTGTTATCAACCATTGGATTTAATTTTAGTTGAGAACATCTTTCAGGTGTCAATGGAACACAAATTAAACCCCTACCTTTTGAGGCCATAAAATTTATTATTTCTGGTGTTACTATTTCTGCTGGATATACAAAATCACCTTCATTTTCTCTGTTTTCATCATCAACAACTATTATGACTTTTCCAGATTTTAAGTCATCTAAAGCTTCCTCAATTGAATTTAAACTCATTTTAAAAAATTGATTTTATTAAAAAACTGTTTTATTTCTTCAAAAATATTATCAATATTAATAATTGACTTATCAGAAGATGCTCTAATCATTAAATAAATACCAATAGGAAGCATTAAAATATTAGATACCCAACTTCCAATAAATGGATTTATAGAACCATCTTCAGCAGCATTTTTTGCAAATGTACCAACAAAATGATAAGTTAAAAACATAATTAATGCAATTACTACAGGATATCCAAAACCACCTTTTCTAATAATAGCACCAAGTGGTGCACCAACAAGAAAAAGTATAATAGCTGCAAGTGATATTGCATACTTATCATGCAAATTAGATTTATGAAGATTTATAAGCTTTTCTCTAATGAAAAAATTTGTTTTTTGAGACTCTAATGTTGTTTTTTGATTTTCAATATTGTTTTGCATAGAATTTAATACCTGAAACATTGTTACTTTATCAAAATCGTTAAGAATCTCATTATATGACCTAACATCAGGAACTGTCGATCTGTTAGCATAATTTGTTTGAAAATTATATATACCTGTTCTTTTATAAAAATTATTTGAAAAGTTTTGATACTGGTTAACAAGTCTATTTTCTAATGAATCTATACTAAATCTTAACTCATTTACATTTTGCATTCGGAATGTGTTATTATATTTTTCGTCAGAGAAATCAACATTGTTTAATTGTTTGAGATCAATGAATATCTCATGTTTTTCAAAATATATTTTTGTTTGTGGTTTAAATTCTTTTGAATTTGGATTCTCAGAAAGTATTTCCTCATATCTATATCCATCGTTTAATTGAATTTTAAGTATATCTGAAAATTCATTACTTACAAGTTTACCATCTGATGCTTTAATGACTATAGTGTTATCATTATTCTTATTTGATTTATGAATTATTATTCCTCTGAGATTTGAATTATCTAAACCAAATTTATCATCAACTTTAATATTCATTAATCCAATATTATTAAAGATACCTTCTGTTATGGCAAGTGAAGGTTTTACTTTTGCAAGATTTTTTCTGAGATTATATGATTTAAATTCAGCATATGGAATTAAATTATTTGAAATAAAAAAAACTGAGAAGCATAAAACTAGGTTAAAGACAATTAAACCCCTCATTGACCTTATTAGAGATATTCCTGATGATTTTATTGCAGCAAATTCATAATTTTCAGCTAAATCACCATAAGTCATTATTGAAGCAAGTAATACTGTTAGAGGAAGAATTAAGGGTATTAATTTTGGTGTGTAGTACAATAGAAATTTAAATATAATTTCATAATCTACTTCTTTGCCAGCTAAATCATCAATAAACATCCAGATTGTTTGAAAAATAAAAACAAACATTATTAACAGAAAGAAACTAAAGAATTTTTTCAGATACGATATTAATATATATTTATCTAATAATTTCATAGTCTGTTTATAAAGTAATCTTTATAATTATCTAAATCTATTTTAACTTCACTTTCATTGAATTTAGTATTCACTTTTAGTTGTTTTAAAAAAATTTTATTTATCAAATTTGAATCTTCATAAAAAATTTCAATATTAAGTATGTCAAAATTTGAGTCAAATAAAATTTTATAATCTGAATTCCCCTCATTTTTAAACATTAACAAGTAATTTATATTGTTTTTAGAAGTAATGGTTTCAAGCTCATATGAAAACTCATTTTTGAGGTTAATTACTAATTCTTTTAAATTGAGTGTTGAAATCAATGAATTTTTTAAAAAGTCTTCATTTTCTTTTGAGTCATATATGTTAACTTCATAGTTTTCATCTATAACAGTATACAATATCTTATCATCAAAAAAATATTTGATATCATCAATTACGATTTTAAATGAATCTTCTATTAAAATCATTTCACCATTATTTTGAAATTTTACAATGTTATTTTGTTTCGTAATAATTTCAAACTTGATTTTTGCTGTATTTATACTTGTGTATTTACTAAAAAATGAATCAATAATTTTGGAGTCTTGATTTAATAAATTAAATAATGAAAAAATTAAGATTACTATTTTTTTCATAATTATTCATTATTCAATAATTGATCCAATTCAGCCAAATTTTTCACTAATACTGATCTAGCTTTACTACCCTCAAAATGTCCAACAATCCCTGCAGCTTCAAGTTGATCAATAATTCTTCCCGCTCTATTATATCCTAGCTTCATTTTTCTTTGTATTAATGATGCTGATCCTTGTTGAGCTGTTACAATTACTTCAGCTGCTTCTCTAAACAATGGATCTCTATCTTCAATGTTAACTGTATTGTTCTGAATTTTATCTTCTTCAATAAATTCTGGAAGTATGTAAGCATCCGAGTAACCTTTCTGTGATCCTATTATATCAGTAATTTTTTCAATTTCATCTGTGTCAACAAAACCGCATTGTAATCTAATTAAATCATTTCCTTGTGTAAATAACATGTCACCTCTTCCAATTAACTGATCAGCTCCTCCAGAGTCTAGTATAGTCCTTGAATCAACTTTTGATGTAACTCTAAATGCGATTCTTGCAGGAAAGTTAGCTTTTATAAGGCCAGTTATAACATTAACTGAAGGTCTTTGGGTAGCAATTAATAAGTGTATACCTACAGCTCTAGCTAATTGAGCCAATCTTGCTATTGGAGTTTCAACTTCTTTTCCCGTTGTCATAATTAAATCTGCAAACTCATCAACAACTAGTACTAAATAGGGTAGGAATTTATGTCCATCATTAGGGTTTAGCTTTCTTTTCTTAAATTTCAAATTATATTCTTTGATGTTTCTACACATCGCATTTTTGAGTAAGTCATATCGTTGCTCCATTTCAATACAAAGCGAGTTTAATGTTTTAATTACAGTTTTATTTTCTGTAATAATTGCTTCATCTGAATCAGGGAGTTTAGCTAAATAATGTCTCTCAATTTTATTAAACAATGTTAATTCTACTTTTTTTGGATCTACTAGAATAAATTTAATTTCTGATGGATGTTTTTTATATAGTAGTGAGGTTATAATAGAATTTATTCCTACTGATTTACCTTGACCTGTAGCACCTGCCATAAGTAAATGTGGCATTTTTGAAAAATCAACAACGAAAGTTTCATTACTAATTGTTTTACCCAAAGCTAAGGGTAATTCCATCTCAGCATCTTGAAATTTCTTAGAAGAAATTAAAGATTTCATTGATACAGTTTTTCTGTTTTTATTTGGAACTTCAATTCCAATAGTTCCTTTTCCAGGAATTGGAGCAATTATTCTAATCCCAAGGGCAGATAATGATAATGCAATATCATCTTCTAAACTTTTAATTTTAGAAATTCTAATTCCAGCTTCAGGGATAATTTCGTATAAAGTTACAGTAGGCCCTATAGTTGCTTTTATTTTGTCAATACCGATCTTATAATTTTTAAGAGTCTCGATTATTTTTTCCTTATTTTCTTCTAATTCTTCTTGATTAATTGTAATAACGCCATCATTATTGTGTTCTGATAAAAGTTTTATCTGTGGCTGCTTAAAACTTTTTAATTCTAATGTATGATCGTATTCACCATGTTTTTTTAAAATATTTTCAGATTCTGATTTAATTCTTTCTTCATCACTAACTTCTTCAACTTTCATTTCTATTTTATCATCTGCCTTTTTCTCAAGATTGTTTTCTTCTTCAGAATCAATTTTTGAAAAATTCTCTATTGTAGGTTTTACTTGTTGTATTTCTTCCTCATTTTTAAATACAAATTTATTTTCAACTGTTTCTTCATTTGTATCATCTGAATATTCATCTATGGATTTTTTGCTAGAAATTTTAATTTTTTCTATAAAATCCTTAATGAAATTATAGGTTTTTAGAGGGGTGATTTTTAAAACTAAAATCATAAAAACAATGAAACCAAAAATTAAAAGAAGAATTAAACCAATATCTCCTGAAAAGTTTATGATTAGGTTTTTAGCTTCAAATCCAAATACACCAGAATAAATTTTATTATTTATGAAATAACCACAGAATAAAGAAATCCAAATACATGATAGTAGTAGTGTAAAAGATCTATTTATTATTTTATTTAATCCTCTGTCAAATGCTAATGACAGACCTAAAATTAAAATATTGAAACAAATTAATAATGAGCCTATACCAAAGCCAGTATACACAAGATAGTAAGAGATATAAAAGCCTATTTTATTCCCAATATTTTCTACTTTATCATTTGAACTAAATATGTCATTAATAAGAGATTGATCATCTTGCCATGTATTAATAAATGAAAAAATTGATATTGTTATCAATAATGAGAAAATAACTAAAAAGGAACCTAAGATAGTTTTAGAATTATTTTTCATTTAATTTCTTGATTTTGAACCCAATTGAAGCTATAATCAAAGTTGTAATTGGACTTAGCCAGTTAAATATAGCATATATAAAATAATCTAAAACACTTACATTTAAGACACCCGCTTGATAAGCTCCACATGTATTCCATGGAATTAGGACTGATGTAACTGTTCCAGAATCCTCAATTGTTCTACTTAAATTTAAACTTGATAGTTTTCTGTCTTTATATGCCTGAGAAAACATTTTTCCAGGGATTACAATAGCCAAGTATTGATCTGAAGCAGAGACATTAACTGTTAAACAACTAATTATTGTACTTGAAAACAAGCCAATTGTAGATTTAGCTTTATTCAATAGATATACAGAAATTCTTTTTAGAGCTCCAATTGATTCCATTACACCTCCAAAAATCATAGCAGAAATTGTTAACCATATAGTATTTAACATTCCTTTCATTCCACCTGAGTAAAATAGTTCATTTAAAAAACCTGTTTCAGTTTTAATATTTGTTTCTGAAACAATAGAATTTATTACTATTTGATATGTGTTTTGTCCAGTTTCTTTTGAAAAATTAAGAATGAGATCATTTTGAAAAATTAAAAACAATAAAGCAGCTGTCATAATTCCAATAAAAAGAGAGATTACTGGATTGCTTTTCTTAACAATAAGAAGAATTACAATTAATGGTACAATAAATAGAATAGGGGATATATAAAAATAGTCTTTAATTGATTCTATATACTGCATGTTTTCAATTGTTTGATTTGGTAAATTGAAAATGTTATAAAAGGTGAAAAAGATTAAAGTAATTATAATTGTAGGAACAGTTGTAATAGTCATGTATTTAATATGCTCAAATAGATTTGATCCTGAAACAGCTGCAGCAAGATTAGTTGTGTCACTTAACGGTGACATTTTATCTCCAAAATATGCTCCAGAAATTACAGCACCTGCAACTAAACCTAAATCAAAACCCAATGCTTTTCCAATTCCAATTAATCCAATTCCTATTGTAGCTGATGTAGACCAACTACTTCCTGTTGCTAATGCTACAATTGCACTTATAATTACACATGTTGGTAAAAAAAATGATGCATTAATCAATTTTAAACCATAGTAAATCATAGATGGAATTATACCACTAACTAACCAACTACCAGAAAGTCCACCAACTAATAATAATATAATTATTGGAATACTTATTGATTTTAAATTTTCAGAGACTGTTTTAAAAATTTCTTCTGCTTTTATTTTGTTTTTAATTCCAAATCCAAAAGCAATAGCAGCACCAGTTAAAAGAATAAGTTGGTTAGAGCCATCTAAAGAATCATCTCCAAAAATACTGACATTTATGTATAGTAAAGTAACAAGTATTATTATTGGTGCTATTGAATCAAAAAGAGAAATTATTTTTTGATTTTCAATATTCATTTTTTTCTCACCCATACTGAATTGCTAATATATTCAAAAATCATCTTTATACATCTTAAAATAAACTATTAAAATCATTTTTAATTATTGAGTATTTGTATTTTTGTATAAGAATGTCAACAAACAAATTTGATGTAGTTGTTATTGGATCGGGTCCTGGTGGATATGTTTGTGCTATAAGATTATCTCAGTTAGGTTTTAAAACCGCAATTATTGAAAAATACAATTCATTAGGTGGAACATGTCTCAATGTAGGTTGTATTCCATCCAAATCTCTGTTAGATTCATCTCATCACTACCATGATATTTTAAAAAATGCTTCAAAACATGGAATTGAGATTGATGGAGAGGTTAAGTTAGATTTTAATAAAATGATTGACAGAAAAAATAATGTTGTTAGTCAGACTGTGAAGGGAATTGATTTTCTAATGGATAAAAACAATATTACAGTATTTAATGGCCTAGGATCATTTATTGATTCATCATCAATTTCAGTTGAAGGCTATGACAATCCTGTATATTTTGACAAATGCATAATTGCAACAGGATCAAAACCGATTTCACTTCCTTTTATAAATATTGACAAACAAAGGATTATAACATCAACTGAAGTTTTGTCTTTAAAAGAAGTTCCAAAGCATTTAGTAATAATTGGCGGAGGTGTTATAGGTTTAGAACTTGGTCAAGTTTATAAAAGACTTGGGTCTGAGGTGTCAGTTATTGAATATTCAGATAAGATTACCCCTTTCATGGATAAAGATATTTCAAAGGAATTATTGAAAGTCTTAAAGAAAGAAAAAATTAAATTTTATTTATCTCATGAAGTTTTTGAGGCTAATTCTGATGGCAACTTGGTTACAGTCAAAGCAAAAGATAGTAACGATAAAATAATTGAATTTAATTGCGATTACTGTCTTGTTTCTGTAGGTAGAAAAGCATACACAGATGGATTAAATCTTAAGAATGCTAAAGTTAATTATAACCAAAACGGTAAAATAGAGGTAAATAATAAGTTTCAAACATCTTCTGAGAACATATATGCTATTGGGGATGTAATCAATGGACCAATGCTTGCTCACAAAGCTGAAGAAGAGGGGATAGCTGTTGCAGAAATGCTAAAAAATCAAAAACCTCACATAGATTATAATCTCATCCCAAATGTTATTTACACATGGCCTGAAGTTGCTTCAGTTGGAAAAACAGAAGATCAATTAACTAATGATAATGTTGATTTCAAAGTTGGTAAATTTCCAATGAGAGCTTTAGGAAGGTCTAGAGCTAGTAATGACTTAGATGGTTTTGTAAAAATATTAGCAGATTCTAAGTCTGATGAAATTTTAGGTGTTCACATTATTGGCGCAAGAGCTGCAGATTTAATTGTTGAAGGTGTTACAGCAATGGAATTTAGAGCTTCCTGTGAAGATATATCTATGATGAGTCATCCTCACCCAACTTATTCAGAAGCGATGAAAGAAGCTGCTCTGTCTGCTCTTGAAAACAGGCCTATTCACATTTAGAGGTCAAATATTTTATTCATCTTTAATTCAATTTCATCAAGACATAAATTATTAATTCCTCCTATTATCTCATGTTTAATGTCTTTTTTAGGTACGAATGAATCGTTCTTAATTTCATTTGAAACTTGATTATATGAGTCTCTGAAACTTTTTCCGCTTTTTACTAATTCGTTAAGGTTTTCAACAGAGAAGATGTATTCATATTTTTTATCTTTAAGAATATCTCTTCTTACCTTTATTTTTTTTATAGAATAATTAAAGATTTCTAAACAATTCACAATTTCATTAATAGCTTGTATTATTTTTTCTTTGTATAGTTGTAAATCTCTATGATAACCACTTGTTAAATTGTTAGACATTATTANAAACTCATTTGGAAGTGATTTTANTGAATTACATTTTGCTCTCACTAATTCAAAAACATCAGGATTTTTTTTATGAGGCATTATACTAGAACCAGTGGTTAATTCATCTGGAAATGATACAAAATTTAACTCTTGCGTCATATATAAACAAATGTCTGAGCAAAATGTTGATAGAGTAGATGCTATAGAGCTAATAGCAATTGCTATACTCTTTTCAATTTTACCTCTGTTCATTTGAGCNGCAACAACATTNNATTTAAGATCACTAAAGCCNAGNTCTTTAGTTGTCATTTTTCTGTCAATATTAAATGAGCTTCCATAACCAGCTGCACTTCCTAATGGATTTTGATCATTAATTTGAAATGCAGTATTAAAATACAATACATCATCAATCATATTTTCAGCATATGACGAAAACCAAAGTCCAAATGAAGAAGGCATTGCTGATTGTAAGTGTGTATAACCTGGAAGTAAATGTTTTGAATTTTCCTTCGATAAAACTAATAATGTGTCAAATAACTCTTTAATTTTATTTTTAATTATTAAAATTTCATCTTTAAAATATAGTTGTAAAGCAACAAGAACTTGATCATTTCTTGATCTTCCAGTATGAATTTTTTTACCTAAATCTCCTAATTTATCAGTCAAGTAAAATTCTATCTTGGAATGAATATCCTCAAATTTTTCTTCAATTTTAAATTCACTTTTTTCAATTAATGAAAGTATGGTCTTAAGTTCCTTAACTAATAAACTTTCTTCCTCATTATTGATCACTCCAATTTTTGATAACATTTTAGCATGTGCTATACTTGCTTTAACATCATATTTGGCAATATACATATCGAAAATTCTATCATTTCCAACAGTGAAAGT
Organism: Flavobacteriaceae bacterium; assembly: GCA_002693085.1. Next base: position 18,254 of record NZOB01000022.1, read on the forward strand.
TTCAATCTTATTATCTAGTTTATCATTTTTGTTCCAAAGTTTCATTACAATATGTATTCTTCAATTAATTCAATATATTTTTTAACACCATTCTTAATCTCATCAACATATATAAATTCATCTGCTGTATGAGATCTCGTTGAATCGCCTGGACCTAATTTAATAGAGTTGCATTTAATTTTTGCTTGATCAGATAGAGTAGGAGATCCATATTTTGTAAATCCAAGTTTGTTTCCAGCTTTTATAATTTTATGATTTTCTGGAATTGAAGATGAATTAAGGTCTAAATTTCTTGGTACTACTTCACAATCTAATTCATCCTTTAATACATTATAAATTTCTGTATTAGTATACTTATCATTTATTCTCGCATCTAAAACTAGTTTAACTTCTGCTGGAACTACATTATGTTGTACACCTGCATTAATTTGAGTAACTGTCAATTTAACATCATCAAGAAGATTTGATTTTTTTTCAAATTTAATTTTGGATATTTTATTAATTATATCAATAGCCTTATAAATAGGATTATCTAAATTTTTATGTGCTGCGTGACTTGATGTTCCTTTGACAATCAAGTCAAATACAATTAATCCTTTTTCAGCAACAGCAATATTCATTAAAGTAGGTTCTCCGACAATAGCCAATTCAATTTCTGGTAAAATTGGCATTATGCTTTTAATCCCATTTGGTCCTGACCTTTCCTCCTCAGCTGAGGCTAATAGTATAATATTGTGACTCAAATTTTCTTTATCGTAAAAATGTAAAAAAGTTGTAATTAGACTAACTAAAGCACCTCCAGCATCATTGCTTCCCAGTCCATAAAGTTTACCATTAACAATTTGAGGTTTATATGGGTCAAGTGTGTAAGCTGAATTCGGCTCGACGGTATCATGATGAGAGTTTAATAAAATATTTGGCTTTGTTTGGTCATAGTGTTTATTGTAAGCTATAATATTATTAACCTTTCTATCACTCTTAACACCTCTTTCTTTAAGCCAATTATTAATTTTAGTTGCTGTTTTGTCTTCCTCAAACGAAAAAGATTGAATACTAATCAAATCCTTCAGAAGATTTATCGCATCGTCTTGTAATTTATCTAACTTAAACATATCTCTGTAGAATTATTAGGATTTTCAAATATATTAATATCTCCAATGTAAACTTTTTTAACACCATTTTTAATTGAATCAAAAGCGTTTTCAATTTTTGGAATCATTCCATCTTTTATGGTTTTATTTTTTAAAAGATTAAGGTAATCATGATAATTAATTCTTTTAATAACTTTATTATTTTCTAATACTCCAGATTTATCAAAACAGTATAATAACCTCAAATTATAATATTTAGACATTTCTATAGCAACTTTAGTTGCAATCGTATCGGCATTAGTATTTAACAATAAGCCATTCTTATCAGCAGTAATTGGGCAGATTACCGGATAAATATTATTGTCAATTAAAAGTTTAAGAAATATTCCATTAATACTTGTAATATCACCTACAAATCCATAATCAACTTCTTTAATTTCTCTTTTTTTACTTAATATTACTTTTGAATCCACACCACTTAATCCAATATATTTTTTTTCACTTTTGTTGAGTTTTGAAATTATATTCTTGTTTATCTTTCCTGAGTATAGCATCACTAATTTTTCAATTGCTATTTTGTCGGTAATTCTTCTTCCATTAATCATTTTTACAGGGATGTTATTTTTTTTAAAATAGTCATTAGCAATATTACCTCCACCATGAACAATAATAACATTACCATTAGTTTGATTAATTTTTTTTAAATACTTTTCTAAAAGCTCTGAATCTGAAATAATTTTTCCTCCTATTTTAATAATTGTTAATTCAGATTTCATTTAATATGTTCTTTAAAATTAATTGAGCACTATAAACTCTATTATTTGCCTGTTCTATTACTAACGAATTATCACTATCAATAACACTGTCAGAAACAACAAGATTTCTTCTAACAGGGAGACAATGCATAAATTTTGCATTATTTGTAATATTCATTTTGTCATCATCAATTATCCAAGAGTCTTTAACATCAAGGACTTTACCATAATTGTCATAGCTTGACCAATTTTTTGCATATACTAAGTTTGCACCTTCAAACGCTTCCTTTTGATTATTAATTATTTCGATTCCATCAGTTATATTTTCATTTAGATTATATCCAATCGGATTTGTAATCTTAATATCATAATTCATTTTTTTAGCCATATTGATAAATGAATTAGCAACAGCGTGGGGTAGTGGTTTGATATGAGGTGCCCATGATAGTACTATTTTTGGTTTTTTTACTTTTTCCTTAATAGTAACTGCATCTGCCAATGCTTGAAGTGGATGATAGATTGAGCTTTCTAAGTTTATAACAGGGATATTAGCATATTTCTTAAATGAGTTAATGACAATATCTTTTTCGTCATGAGTTTTATTAATTAGAGATGGAAATGATCTTATTCCTATTATATCACAATATTGACCTACAACTCTAGCTGCATCTTTAATATGTTCAGCCTTATTTGAATTCATTATTACTCCATCTTCACATTCTAAATTCCAACCTTCATTATTGAAATTCATAGAAATCACATTCATACCAAGAATTTTTGCTGCTTTTTCTGTACTTATTCTTGTTCTTAAACTAGGATTAAAAAAGAGTAGTCCTAATGTTTTGTTTTTTCCTAAAGAATTCAGTTCATATGGGCTTTTTTTAAGACTTATGCAATCATCTACTGATTTGTTATAATCTTTAATATCATTTATGTTTATAAAATTCTTCATATATAATTAATATGTTGATCCTTTAAGTTTAAGTCCAGTGGTTTGATCAATTCCGAACATAAGATTCAAATTTTGTATTGCTTGTCCTGAAGCTCCTTTTATTAGATTATCTATTGCAGTAGTAATTAATATTTTATCATCAATTTTGGTTAAGTGAATTAAACATTTGTTTGTATTAACAACATCTTTCAAAGAAATTTCATTATCACATACATTTACAAATGGGGCATTGAGGAAATAATTTTTATATAGGTTGATTATTTCATCAATTGATTTATCAGATTTAAAATAAATACTACAATAGATTCCTCTTGTAAATGTTCCTCTATATGTAAGTAAGTTAATTGAGGATTTATAACTTGAGATATTTAGGAGTGTTTTTTTAATTTCTTTTAAATGTTGATGTTTAAAGGGTTTATACCAAGAAACGTTACTGTTTCTCCAACTAAAATGTGTTTTTTCAGAGGGAATTATGCCAGCTCCAGTACTTCCAGTTGTAGCATTAATATTTATTTCACCATTCACTAGCCCATTACTAATACTTGGACTTAATCCTAAAAGAATTGCAGTAGCAAAACATCCAGGATTTGCAACATTTGAGCTTTTTTTTATTTCATCTTGGTTAATTTCTGGTAAACCATAAATAAAATTTCTTTTTGATTTTTTATGTGAATTATCATTTCTAAAATCTTGACTTAGGTCAATAATTTTAATTGTATCATCTAATTTGTTATTATTTAGAAATTCTATTGATTTATTATGACCGCCACACATAAACAAAACATCTATATCCTTTTCAATTTTATCAGAAAAAATCATTTCAGTTTCCCCTGTGAGGTCAATTAAAATATCTGATATTTTTTTATTCTTATTTGTTTTGCTCAATGCAAATTTTAATTCAATATTTGGGTGTAATAATAATAACCTTATTAATTCACTTCCAGTATATCCAGATGCTCCAATAATTCCAACTTTAATTTTATTTTTTTTCATTTATATTCTGATATATTTTGTTTTGAGTTGATAATATTTTAATAAAACCTTTTGCATCATCTGATGACCATAGTTTATTTTTCTCACCATATGATCCAAATTGTGTATTCATTAGATCATTTTTTGAAATTACTCCCTCGAGTTCAAACCTGTAGGGATATAATGACACAATNACACTTCCAGTTACTTTACTTTGACTTGATTCCATAAAAGATTCAATATTCCTCATGACAGGATCTAAATATTGACCTTCATGAAGTAACATTCCATAAAAATCTGCAAGTTTGTCTTTTTGAAATAGTTGCCATTTTGTTAATACGTGTTTTTCCAAAAGATGATGAGCCTTTATTATTACTTGAGGCCCACCAGCTTGAAATCCAACTCTTCCTTTAATTCCAACTATTGTGTCTCCAACATGAATATCTCTTCCAATAAAGAATGAGTCACATAAATTAGAAATATATTCAATTGCCTTAACGCTATTTAATTCTTTACCGTTTACACCNCAGATTTCACCNTTTTCAAATTCTAAAGTAATTTTTTCTGTCTTTTTATCAGTTATCTTGCCTGGATAAGCATTATCTGGAAGTTTTTTATTTGAAGTAAGAGTTTCATCACCACCTACACTTGTTCCCCACAATCCTTTATTTATCGAATACTTCGCTTTATTCCATTTTAAATCAATATTATTAGACTTTAAATAATCTAATTCTTCTTGTCTAGATAATGAATTATCTCTAATTGGTGTTAAAATTTGAATTTCTGGAGCTAAAATTTGAAATATCATATCAAATCTTACTTGATCATTTCCTGCTCCAGTACTTCCATGAGCAATAAAATCACATTTATTTTTTATTGCATATTCTACAATTTCTATTGCTTGAATTATTCTTTCTGAGCTTACTGACAATGGATAGGTGTTGTTTCTTAAAACATTTCCAAATACTAAATATTTTACTATTTTATTATAAAATTCTTCAATAGCATTTATTGATTTATACTTAGATGCTCCAAGTTTATAAGCATTTTTTTCAATTTCTGCCAGTTCTTTCTCTGTAAAACCTCCAGTATTTACACTAATTGCATGAACTTCAAATCCTTCATTACTAAACTTTTTTAAACAATAAGAGGTGTCTAATCCTCCACTATAAGCTAAAACTATTTTTTTCATTTATTTTTTTTTGGGTTATAAAGCATTCCAGTGCATAAACACATCTTCCTTTTAGTTCTTTGTAAAATATCATAATTATTACATGTTTGACATCCTTTCCAAAACTCATCATCATCTGTAAGTTCTGAAAAAGTTACAGGTTCATAACCTAGACTATAGTTAATCTTCATTACAGGTAGCCCTGTAGTAATTCCAAAGATTTTNGTTTGAGGATATTTTTTCTTAGAATATTCAAATGTCTTCTTTTTAATCAATTTAGCTAAACCAATTCCTCTAAATTCAGGAGCAACAATTAATCCTGAATGCGCAACATATTTTCCATGACCCCATATTTCGATATAACAAAATCCAGCAAATTTTTCATCTTTTAAAGCAATTATTGCGTTTGCATTTTTAATTTTTGTTTCTATATACTCAGGACTTCTAAGAGCAATACCGGTACCTCTAACTTTGGCTGATTCAGCTATGGTTTCTGAAATTATTTTACAATATTTTATATGCTTCAAAGAAGCTATTTCGATTTTCAATTTATAAGATTTTAATTATGATTTGCGATTAAGTTATCTAGATGACTAGATAAAAAAGATATAAACGCCTAGCGGCGAGTTTTACGTTGATTACGTTTTTTTAAATTTNTCTTATTAATCACAGAGCAAATATCAAAAAAAAANATTAAACAAAATATTTTTTATAATTATTTTTAATTGTTGGAAAGATTAAATAAACTTTTTACAGTTGATGATATAGAGAATTTTAAGAGAAAAATTCTTCATATTTCCACCCATTTTGAAAACTCTATAATTTTAAATTCAAACCATTCCACTACTGAATATGATTTGATTTTCGCATATGGATTACATTCCTTTTTGTCTTCAAATAAAAATTCTCTTAAAAAATTAGATGATTACGTGAACCATAGTGCAGATTGGTTATTTGGTTTTTTTTNATATGATTTAAAAAATGAAATTGAACCTTTAAAAAGTGAAAATTTATTAATTCATGAAATTCCAAATATTTATTTTTTTCAGCCTAAGGTTGTTATAACTGTTAAAGAAAACACAGTTGATATAAAATATATTTCAGGAATTAANCCAGATGANGAGNTNAANAAGATTCTAAATTTNAAATATATNTTTAAAAACCANTCTNTTAAAGATAATTTAGAACTGAGATTTAATAAAAGTGATTATGTGAAGTCTGTAAACAATATTAAAGAACACATTAGAATTGGAGATGTTTATGAACTTAATTTTTGTATGGATTACCATTCTAATGATATAATTATAGATCCAATTAAATCATATATTTCTCTTAATTCGCTTANCGAATCTCCTATGAGTGCTTTTTTTAAATTAAAATCTCTTCATTTATTATCCTCTTCCCCTGAAAGATTTATTAAAAAGAAAAATAATAGAATTATAACTCAACCAATTAAGGGTACAATTAGAAGGGATAAGGATATTACTAATGATTTAAAAAACATTAATTATTTAAACAATAATTCTAAAGAGCTTTCAGAGAATCATATGATAGTTGACCTAGTGAGAAATGACTTGTCTAGAGTTGCAAAAAAGGGTACAGTCAAAGTTAAAGAACTCTCAGTTTTGTATTCATTTAAAAATGTACANCAATTAATTTCAACAGTTGAAGCTGAGATTCGTAATTCAACTAGAATTTCAAAAATTTTGAAAAGTACGTTTCCAATGGGAAGTATGACGGGTGCACCAAAAATTCGATCTATGGAGTTAATTGAGAAATTTGAAAAAACTCAAAGAGGAATTTATAGTGGCGCGGTTGGATATATTAGTCCAAAAAAAGACTTTGATTTTAATGTTGTTATTAGATCAATAATATATGACTNTGGAAGAAATAATTTAAGTATTAATGTNGGTAGTGCTATAACATTTGCTTCTGATCCTGAACAAGAATTTAATGAGTGTAAACTTAAGGCAGAAGCAATGATTAGTTCATTGAAATAGTATATTTGAATTATGCTAAATAGATTTAAGAATAGATTTAAAAATTTAAAACAGAAATTACTTGTCTCAGTCAGTGGTGGCTTAGATAGTATGGTTTTATGTGATCTTTTATTAAAATCGGATTTAGATTTTTCAATTGCACATGTAAATTATAAGTTNAGGAAGAAGGAAAGTGATTTTGATGAAAATTTTGTAAAGAATTATGCTAATCAAAAACAAATTAATTTTTATTCAATATCTCATGATTTATCAACTTACAACAAATCTATTCAAGCTAAAGCTAGAGAAATTAGATATGAATTTTTATATAAACTTACAGATGAGAATAAATTTGATTACATTTTAACCGGACACCACCTTGATGATAATATAGAAACTATTTTTTTGAATCTAATAAGAGGTAAAAAGAACAATTCATTTTTAGGAATAAGAGAAAAACATAATCAACTTTTAAGACCGCTTATAAATTTTACTAAAGACGAAATTAAAAAATATGCACTTGAACACAATTTATCATGGAGGGATGATTCAACAAATAAGGAAAATAAATATGAAAGAAATAAAATTAGAAATCTAATTATTCCAGTATTAAATAAAGTTAATCCTCAATACAGAACTAGTTTCAAAAATCTTTTTGAAATTTCAAATCTTGAATTCAATATTAAGAATAGATACTTTGATTTAGACTTATCTAAATTTTTTATTGAAAATAAATCAGGTCAGCTATCGTCAAATAAAAAATTTTGGAAATCTTTCGATGTAGAATCATTTGAGTTAGAGTATTTTCAAAGATTTGGTTTTTTTGATAAAGCTGAATTATTTAAAATTATAAGATCTAGTTCTGGAAAATCAATAAAATCTGATTCATATACTATTTTATCTAATAGGAATGAAATTATCATTCATAAAAATAATCTTGAAACTATTGACGAAGTTTTATTGAATAATGGATCAAATCATTATCCGATAAAGATTGATCTAGTTTTTTCACAAAGTGCTTCAAAACCATCAAGAAATCACATCTGTATTTCTGAAAATGTTGATAAACCACTTAAGCTAAGGAGATGGAAAGAAGGGGATTACTTCTATCCTAACGGAATGATTGGTAAAAAAAAGCTCAGCAAATTTTTTAAAGATGAAAAAATGTCGATTTTTGACAAGCAAAATCAATGGATTCTGTCAAATTATAAAGATGAAGTATTATGGATTGTTGGGNTAAGAGCAGACAGAAGAAATTTAGTAAAAAATGGTAAATGTATAAGAGTATCTATCTAGTTTTACTTTTTTTAACCAATTTAATTTATTCTCAGGATAATCCTATTAATTGGTCAACATCTGTAATAGACAATGGAAATAATGAATATACACTTGTCACAAAAGGTGTAATCAAAGATGGATGGAGGTTGTATGCACAAACTCTTCCTGAAGGTGGAGCTCTTCCTACTGAGTTTGTATTTGAAGATGAATCTCCGTTCAGTTTTTATGGAAATGTTGTTGAACCAACACCTATAACCAAGTTTGATCCAATATTCAATATGGATCAATCCTATTTTATTGATGATATAACTTATTATCAAGATGTTACAGTAAAAGATGATTATTCAAGTGAAATTATTAATCAGAAACTTTTTTATCAAGTTTGCGATGATAGAGTCTGTATATTCAGAGATGTTGACTTAGAATTTAATTTAAAATCTAATTCATTTATTTCTTTAAAATCCTTTGACTACAGCTCTGTAAGTAGTGATTTAATAAAAGACTTTGNAAATGAAGAATTAATTGTAAATAACATCTCTTTAGTTAGTGATGATAGCTTTTCAAGACGACTTAATATTCTTTTATTAGGTCTTATAGGAGGTTTTTTAGCATTATTGACACCNTGTGTTTTTCCGATGATTCCACTAACTGTTTCTTTCTTTTCTTCAAAAAATGAGAATGCAAAATTTTATTCGATTTCATATGGTTTGTTTATTATTTTAATTTATTTGTCCTTGAGTATTCCTTTTTATTTTCTTGAAAATATTAACCCTGAAATTCTTAATCAAATATCTACAAGTCCAGTTTTAAATTTTTTNTTTTTTACAATATTTATAGTTTTTGCTCTTTCACTTTTTGGATTATTTGAAATTACTTTACCTAATTCTTGGGTTAATAGTGCAGATTCTAAATCAAATGTTTCAAAGGGNTTACTATCTACTTTTTTTATGTCTTTAACTCTTGTTTTAGTTTCCTTTTCTTGTACTGGACCAATACTTGGAACTTTACTGGTAGGAAGTATTTCAGGTGATGGAGGTTCTGTTGATCTTACTTATGGAATGTTAGGTTTTGGTATAGCTCTTTCAGTGCCATTTACTCTGTTAGCTTTTTTTCCAAATGTATTAACCAAACTACCAAAGTCAGGTTCATGGACNAATTCTGTAAAAGTNGTTTTAGGTTTTATAGAGTTAGCTTTAGCTTTTAAGTTCTTATCGAATGTGGATTTAGTTCAAGGTTGGGGTATATTAAAGAGAGAAGTTTTTGTTTTAATTTGGGTGATAATATTTATTGCATGTGGAATATATCTTTTAAAAGATCTAAGAAAAAGTTTTTCATCAATTATAAGTTTAAAATCTCTAATTGCTACACTTTTTATATTGACAGGTCTTTTTATGTCTAAATCTCTTACTAACAACTCTGACACTAAACTTAGTTTTTTAAGTGGTTTATTACCTCCTGAGTTTTATTCAATCTATGAAGTTGAAAATGATTGTCCATTATCNTTAGATTGTTATAAAAGCTTTGACGAGGGATTAGAATTAAGTAAAAAGTATAATAAACCAATTTTACTAGATTTTACTGGTTGGGCTTGTGCAAACTGCAGAAGGGTAGAGGAGAACACTTGGTCAGATCCTGTAGTATATGATTTAATAAATAATAAATTCATTTTAATATCATTATACGTAGATGATAGGACCGATTTAGGTGATGATATAATAACTTTAAGAGATAAGAATGGTAATAAAAAGATATTAGAGACAATAGGTGAAAAATGGTCAGCTTTTCAGACTCTAAACTTTAAAATTAATTCTCAACCATATTATGTCTTGATTTCACCTGATTTAAACATTTTAAACACACCAATTCAGTATACGGATACTGAAACTTACAAAAACTGGTTAAATGAGGGTTTAGAATCTTTTACTTCTCAAAATAAACTTCCTTAAAAGGAACTCTAAATTGCTCCGAATAAATACCTTTTTCAGATCTTATTCCACATCCAATTATCATATTTATTTCTGCTGAACTTGGAAGATTAAGTATTTTTTTTGCTCTTACAGAATCAAAACCTTCCATTGGACAGGTGTCATAACCTGAAGATCTCATACTAAGCATGAAGTTTTGAGCAGCTAATGCAGCACTTTTATGAACAACAACTCTTAAATCTGATGAAGTAACTTGTCTATACATTGGTCTAAATAACCCTATAATAGATACATTTAAATATTTTAAAAATCCTGTAATTTTCAAGAAGTTGCCATAAAGAGTTGGAATCAATAATTTGTAATAATTAACAGCATTCTTTTTCTTTCTCAGTGATTTTTCATCATTTAAATCTTTGAATTTATCTAATATAAAATTTAAATTAAAATCTCTTCTTTTTTTCCACAAATCCTTTCTGGTTACAATAACTACAAATTGGTTGGCTGTTTTTGCAGCAGGTTGATCAAAACATGATTTAGAAATATTTGATTTTATTTCATCATTAATAACATGATAAAACTCCCACAATTGTAGATTACTACTATTAGGTGCTAAAGTTGCATTTTTAATACATTCTTTTACTGTTTCAGTATTGATATTTTCTTTTAAAAAAACTCTTACTGATCTCCTGGATTTTATTACTTCATTAAAATCTTTAATCATACTGATATATATCTAAAAATTTTTTTCATAATTCTAAACGAAAATGATTTTTCATCAACCTTGTATTTGAAATTTAGATCTAAGAATTTTGATTTAATAATATATGGTTTAAAATGGCTAAAAGTGTTGAAAGATTCTTTACCGTGATATTTACCTTGACCTGAATCTCCAATTCCACCAAAAGGTAATCTGTGATTAACAATTTGTCCAATTGTATCATTAATTGCACCACCGCCAAAAGAAAAATCTTTCATTAGTTTTTCTCCAAATTTCTTTCTATTTGTAAAAACATAAAAAGCTAATGGATTTTTGTAAAAACTTAAAATCTTATATAATTCACTTTCATTTTTGAATTCAATGATTGGAAGAATTGGGCCAAAAATTTCCTCTTCAAGAAGTTTAGTTTTATGATTTTCAATTTCAACAATTGTTGGTTCAAAAAATTTTGTTTTTATATTATAATTTCCTCCGTAAATTATATTATTATTATTCATCAAATCTTTTAATCTTTCGACATGTTTTGAACTTATGATTTTTGAATAGTTTGATGAATTATATGCATCTGAATTATATATTTTTTTAAGTCTATTAATTAACAAGCTTATAAATTCATCTTTATTATTTTTATGACATAAAATAAAATCAGGAGCAATACAAGTTTGACCACAATTTAAAAATTTACCCCATACGATCCTTTTTACAGCAACCTTTAAATTTACCTTTTCATCAATTATACAAGGATTTTTTCCTCCAAGTTCTAATGTTGTTGGAGTTAAATGTTCAGCAGCCTTCTTAGCTACAATTTTTCCGATTTGAGTGCTTCCGGTAAAAAAAATATAATCCCATTTTAAATCTAGAAGATTCGAACCAACATCAGGTCCTCCAAGCACAACACTTACATGTCTTTTATCAAAACTTTCATTTATGATTTTTTTTAAAAGCTGAGATGTGTTTTCAGAATATTCAGAAGGTTTTAATACTACAGTGTTTCCAGCTGCTACTGCTCCAATAATTGGTGAAATTGCCAGTTGGAAAGGATAATTCCATGGAGATATATTTAAAATTGTTCCGTATGGTTCAGGTAATATATAATCTGATGACAAAAAATTAATCAAAGAAGATGAAATTCTTTTTTTTGATGACCATTTTTTTATGTTTTTTAATGCTAGGTTTATTTCATTGTAAAGTAATGAGATTTCAGAAAAAAAAGTTTCTGCTTCACTTTTACCTAAATCATCATTTAAGGCTTTAAAAATTTGATCCTCATATTTAATAATATTTGACTTTAACCTCTTTAGTGAATTTGTTCTAAATGAAATTGGAAATGTTTTTTTTGAACTAAAAAATTCCTTTTGATCTTTATATATTTTGTAATATTCTTTCAATTTAAATGATAAAAATATATTTATTTTCAATATAATAAGATATTATTAGATAATTATAGAAAATTAAAAACATAAATACTATATTTACTTTTCACTCCATTTATATGGGGTTTTTTTTTACTCTAAAATGGAGCTAAATAAATATAGTAAAGCAATAACTACACATGGCGCTCAGCCAGCAGCTCAGGCAATGTTACATGCTATCGGTCTTAAAAAAGAGGATTTTAACAAACCATTTATCGGAATAGCAAGTACTGGATATGAAGGTAATCCTTGCAATATGCACTTAAATGATTTATCACTTGAAATAAAAAAATCTATTGATTCAAATAAATCTGTTCCATTAATCTTTAATACTATTGGAATCAGTGATGGCATATCTATGGGAACTGATGGAATGAAGTATTCTCTTCCGTCCAGAGATTTGATAGCTGATTCAATTGAATCTGTTGTTTCTGGTATGTCGTACGATGCATTGATTTCTGTAGTTGGATGTGATAAAAATATGCCTGGAGCTTTAATGGCAATGATTAGATTAAACCGTCCTTCAATACTAGTATATGGAGGTACAATTGCTCCTGGCTGTTATAAAGGAAAAAAGTTAGATGTTGTTTCTGCATTTGAGGCTTGGGGTCAAAAAGTTTCTGGTACTATAACAGATGAAGATTATGATAATGTAATCAGTAAATCATGTCCTGGTCCAGGTGCTTGTGGTGGTATGTATACTGCTAACACTATGGCATCTGCAATTGAAGCTATGGGTTTATCACTACCTTTTAATTCGTCCAATCCTGCAGTAAGTAATGATAAAGCTCAAGAAAAAAAAATAATTTCAGAAGCTATATTTAACCTTATTAAAAATGATATAAAACCATTAGATATTCTAACCAAAAAGTCAGTTGAAAATGCCGTGAGATTAATTACGGTTTTAGGAGGTTCAACCAATGCGGTTCTTCACATTTTAGCTATTTGTAAAACAGCGAATATTAATTTCACAATTGATGATTTTCAAAGAATTTCAAATAATACACCCTATTTAGCTGACCTTAAACCAAGTGGTAANTTTTTAATGGAAGATTTACATAACATTGGTGGAATACCTGCAGTCATGAAATTTATGTTAAATAACAATATGATTGATGGTAGTTGTCTAACTGTAACTGGAAAAACAATAGAAGAAAATTTAAAAGACGTTAATGGACTAAAAGAAAATCAAANAATCATNATGCCATTTGATGATCCAATTAAGAATACNGGACATATTAGAATTTTATATGGAAACTTAGCTAATAATGGTTCCGTAGCAAAAATTACAGGAAAAGAAGGTCTCTATTTTAAAGGTTCTGCTAAAGTATTTAANTCAGAGTTAGAAGCTAACACTGCAATAAGTAATGGCTTAATTGANAAAGGTGATGTAATTGTAATAAGATATGAAGGTCCAAAAGGNGGTCCGGGAATGCCTGAAATGCTTAAGCCTACATCAGCAATTGTTGGAGCTGGATTAGGTAAAGATGTTGCATTGATTACAGATGGTAGATTTTCAGGTGGAACACATGGGTTTGTTGTTGGTCATATTTGTCCTGAAGCGTATGTAGGTGGTAATATAGCACTAATAAAAAATAAAGACATTATTGTAATTGATGCAGAAAAAAATGAAATTAATGTAATGATTGATGAAGATGAATTAAANGAAAGAAGAAAAAAATGGGTTCAACCAANCTTAAAAGTTTCTAATGGTGTACTAACAAAGTATTCGAAACTAGTTTCTGATGCTTCTAATGGATGTGTAACAACTTAAATTATTAATCTTGAAAAAAATNTCTGGTGCTGAAGCAGTAATTAAATCATTAATCAATGAAGGTGTTGATGTTTTATTTGGATATCCAGGTGGTGCTATAATGCCTGTGTATGATGAGTTATACAAGTTCGAAAATGAAATAAATCATATACTAGTTAGACATGAGCAAGGCGCAACTCACGCTGCTCAAGGTTATGCCAGATCNTCAGGNAAAGTTGGNGTNGCGATAGCAACTTCAGGNCCTGGTGCTACCAATTTAGTAACAGGNATCGCTGATGCTCAAATTGACTCAACTCCAATGGTATGTATAACTGGACAAGTTGCANCATACCTTCTAGGATCTGATGCTTTTCAAGAAACGGATATTATTGGAATTTCAACTCCAGTTACAAAGTGGAATTATCAAATAACAAAAGCCTCTGAAATTGCTGAAATTTTTGCTAAGGCATTTTATATTGCAAGATCTGGAAGACCTGGTCCTGTACTNATAGANATCACNAAAGATGCACAGTTTGAGATGNTAGATAAATTNGAGTATAAAAAGTGTAATAATGTCAGAAGTTATATATCTATCCCAAAAATTGATTCAAACTCACTTTCAGATGCAGCTGATTTAATTAATAATGCTAAGAAACCATTTATTGTCTGGGGTCAAGGTGTTATTTTAGGAAATGCCGAAAAAGAGTTTTTNAATTTTATNGAAAANTCAGGAATTCCATCAGCTTGGACAATTTTAGGATTATCAGCAATTCCTACAGATCATCCTTTNAATGTNGGAATGTTAGGAATGCATGGAAATTATGGTCCAAATAAATTAACCAATGAATGTGATTTATTAATTGCTATAGGTATGAGGTTTGACGATAGGGTAACTGGTGATTTAAATACTTATGCTAAACAAGCGAAAATTATTCATTTTGAAATTGACCCTGCAGAAATCAATAAAAATGTAGAAGTTGATATTGCTGTTTTAGGAGATGTAAAAGAAACACTAAGTCAAATACTTCCTAAGATTAAGAANAATAAACATAAGTCATGGCTTGATAAGTTTAGAAAACTAAATGAAATTGAATTTAATAAAGTAATAGATAAGGAATATAACAAAAAGAGTGGAGGAATTTCAATGGCTGAGGTAATTAAATCAATAAATAACAATACTGACGGAAATTCAATTTTAGTTACTGATGTTGGACAACACCAAATGGTTGCATGTAGATATACAAAATTTAATTTAAGTAAATCTAATATTACCTCTGGTGGATTAGGTACCATGGGCTTTGCATTGCCAGCAGCATTAGGTGCAAAAATTGGCGATAATAAAAGAGAAGTTATTGCCGTGATTGGAGATGGTGGTTTTCAAATGACTATACAAGAACTTGGTACAATTTTTCAAACACGTGCTGCAGTAAAAATTGTTATTTTAAACAACGATTTTCTTGGAATGGTTAGACAATGGCAACAATTATTTTTTGATAAAAGATACGCATCAACAGAGATGATTAATCCTGATTTTGTAAAAATTGCTGAAGGTTACTACATCGATGCCAATAAGGTTGATAAAAGGAGTGAGCTTAAAAATGGAGTTGCCAAAATGATTAAATCTGATAAACCTTATTTTTTAGAGGTTTGTGTTGAGAAAGAAGCGAATGTCTTTCCAATGATTCCCTCTGGTGCATCAGTTTCAGATATTAGATTAGATTAAAATGGATAGTGAAAAAAAATTATTTACTGTTTCTATTTATACTGAAAACAATATCGGTTTATTGAATCGTATATCTGCAATTTTTCTGAAAAGACATGTTAATATAGAAAGCTTAACCTCCTCTCAATCTGAGATTGATAATATATATAGATTTGTAGTTTTAGTTACTGTTTCTGAAGTTAAGATCAAAAGAATAATAAAACAAATTGAAAAGCAAATTGAAGTAATTGCTGC
>NZOB01000023.1 GCA_002693085.1 Flavobacteriaceae bacterium
ATTAAATATCCAGGATCTGAAATCCCCGGTGTTCCTGCGTCCGAAAGTAAACCTGTTTCAACCCCTGCCTTAATGTCATTAATACATTTTTCAATTAGAGAGTGTTCATTAAACTTGTGATATGATTTAAGTTTTTTCTTAATGCCTAAATGATTTAAAAGCTTAATAGTTCTACGAGTATCCTCACATAAAATTAAATCTACATTTTTAATTGTTTCTATAGCTCTTATAGTAATATCTTCTAAATTTCCAATTGGGCTTGGTATTAAAACTAACTTTGACATTAAAATTTATCTTTGTATTAAATTACAACAAAAATAAAGGAAATAAATAGTGGGAAGTATTGAGGTAATATGTGGATCTATGTTTTCTGGTAAAACCGAAGAATTAATAAGACGTCTAAAAAGACTGAGCTATGCTAATAAAACTTTTAAAGTGTTTAAGCCTGAAATAGATACTAGAAATAAGAAAAATTCTATTCAAACACATAGTAAGATTGAAATTGAAGCACAAACTGTTAATAAGGCAGCTGAAATTTTAAANCATAAAGAAAATTTTGATGTGATTGGAATCGATGAAGCTCAGTTTTTTTCTGATGACATTGTTGAAGTGTGTAATAAATTAGCAAACGGAGGAGTAAGAGTTATTGTAGCCGGATTAGATATGGATTATTCAGGAAAACCTTTTGGACCAATGCCTAATTTAATGGCAATTGCAGAAGAAGTAACAAAAGTTCATGCGGTATGTGCTGATACTGGACTGCCTGCTTTATATAGTTTTAGAAAACTAGAAAATGACGATGTTGTTATGCTTGGAGAGAAGAATGAATATGAGCCACTTTCAAGAAAAGCTTTTGTGTCTAAAATGAAAAAAAAATAAGTTGAATAATAATACCTACCTAAAAATCAACTTAAAAAATCTAGTAGCTAACTTTTTATTTCTAAAAAGCAAAATTTCTGATACAACTAAGTTTCTTGGAGTAGTTAAAGCTTTTGGATATGGGTCTGACTCAATTCAAATAGCAAAATGTCTAGAAAAGCACAGTATAGATTATTTAGCAGTAGCGTATACCTCCGAAGCAATACAATTAAGAGAAAATGGGATTAAAATTCCAATATTAGTCCTGCATCCACAGATTGGAGATTTCAAGAGCATATTCCAATACGATTTGGAACCAAATATCTACTCCTTTAAGATTTTGAATGAATTTATAAATTATAAAAGTATAAATCCCAATCAAGCAATACATTTAAAATTTAATACTGGTTTAAATAGGCTTGGATTTAAATATTCTGATATTAACACTCTTTGTGGTATTGTAACATCTAATAATATCAATATTAAATATATATTTTCTCATTTAGGTGCTTCTGAAGATTTATCTGAGATACAATTCACTGAAAGTCAAATAAAATTATTTGAAAAAATTTCAGAAGACATGGAAAAAAAGCTAAATAGNAGAATTGATAAACATTTACTTAACACATCAGGTATCTTAAATTTTTCTGATTATCAATATAACATGGTAAGAAGTGGAATTGGACTATATGGNTTTGGTAATGATTATAATTACAAAAGTAACTTAAAGCCTGTTGTAAGCTTAATNTCAACTATATCTCAAATTCATGAAATTAAAAAAGGAGAATCAGTAGGTTATAATAGAGGATTCATTGCAGATAAAAATACTAAGGTTGGAATAGTTCCGATAGGTCATGCTGATGGAATATCNAGAGCACTTGGAAATCGAAAGGGGAAATTAGTAGTTAATGATATTCGTTGTGATATAATTGGAAATGTTTGTATGGATATGNTAATGATCGATATTAGCAGTGTAGATTGCAACGAAGGTGATGAAGTGATTATTTTTGATGAAGAAAAACAAACAGCTGAAGATTTTTCTAAATATTCAGATACTATCTCATATGAGATTCTTACCTCAATTTCTCAAAGAATAAGAAGAACTTATTTATCAGATTAGTTTTAAATAAAACATTTTGATTTTATTATGATATAAATCATCTGATTTAAAATGATGATTTGATTTTTAATTAGATTTGCCCCTAAATATTACATAATGAAATTAGCTGTAGTTGGAATCACNGGAATGGTTGGTCAAGAAATGATANATGTTCTCGAAGAAATGAACTTTCATATTGATGAATTTATACCTGTAGCTTCCGAAAGATCTATTGGTAAGAAGATAGAATATAACGGTTCAAAGTATGAGGTTATTGGCATGGAAGATGCTGTTAAGTTAAAACCTAATATTGCTATTTTCTCTGCCGGTGGAAGCGTTTCTCTAGAATGGGCTCCCAAGTTTGCAGAAGTAGGAACAACTGTTGTTGACAATTCATCAGCTTGGAGGATGGATGAAACAAAAAAACTAATTATACCTGAAATAAATGGTGATATTTTAACTAAGGATGATAAAATAATAGCTAATCCCAACTGTTCAACTATTCAAATGTTGATGGCTTTATACCCAATTCAAAAAAAATATGGAATTACTAGAATTGTTGTGTCTACTTATCAGTCTATTACTGGAACTGGAATAAAGGCTGTCAATCAACTTGAAAATGAATATAAAGGTGAGTCTGGTGATATGGCNTATAATTATCAAATTCATCAAAATGCAATTCCTCATTGCGATGATTTTTTAGAAAATGGTTATACAAAGGAAGAAATGAAATTAGTGAATGAAACTAATAAAATTTTTAATTCAGAGATATCAATAACTGCAACTGCTGTCAGAATCCCTGTTATGGGAGGTCATAGTGAATCTGTAAATATAACATTAGAAAACCCNTTTAANCTTAAAGAATTAGTTGATGAANTAAAATCTTTTAATGGTTTAGAAGTTAAAGANGATCCNNCAAGTAATTTATATCCAATGCCTTTCTTTTCTAGAGGATCAAACAATGTNTATGTTGGNAGAATTAGAAANGATTTTTCATGTGAAAANAGTCTTAATCTATGGGTAGTNGCTGATAATTTGAGAAAAGGTGCAGCTACNAATGCTGTTCAAATTGNAAAACTTATTGTTNAAAACAACCTTGTTTANCCCTTATAATCTTCCATAAATTTTGTGGTATAAACNCCCTTTATATAATTAGGGTCATCCATTAGTTTTCTATGAAATGGGATTGTAGTTTTAATACCTTCAATAACAAATTCATCAAGTGCTCTTCTCATTTTATTAATAGCCTCGTTTCTTTCACGATCTGTTGTAATAATTTTTGCAATCATTGAGTCGTAATTAGGNGAAATAGTATATCCACTATAGACATGAGTGTCAACTCTAACACCATGACCTCCAGGTAAATGAAGATTTGTTATTTTTCCTGGTGATGGTCTAAAATCATTTTGAGGATCTTCAGCATTAATTCTACATTCAATAGAATGAAGTTTTGGATAATAATGATTTCCAGAAACTTTAATGCCAGCTGCAACTTTAATTTGTTCTTTTATTAAATCGTAATCAATTACTTGTTCCGTAATTGGATGTTCAACTTGAATCCTAGTATTCATCTCCATAAAATAAAAATTCCTTTTATTGTCAACTAAAAATTCAACAGTACCTACCCCCTCATAATTAATAAATTTAGCAGCCTTAACAGCGGCTTTCCCCATTCTATCTCTTAATTTATCTGTCATAAATGGGGATGGTGTTTCCTCTGTTAATTTTTGGTGTCTTCTTTGAATCGAACAGTCTCTTTCTGATAAGTGTGAAACATTTCCAAATTGATCTGCTATTATTTGAATTTCTATGTGACGAGGTTCTTCGATTAGTTTTTCAATATACATATCATCATTACCAAAAGCTGCTGAAGCTTCTTGTTTAGCGCTATTCCAACTCTTTGAAAATTCAGACTTATTCCAAACTGCTCTCATTCCCTTACCTCCTCCTCCGGCAGAAGCTTTAATCATTACTGGAAACCCAATATTATTAGAAATTTTAATAGCTTCTTCCTCTGATTCGATAGCACCTCCTGATCCAGGAATGGTAGGAACTTTTGCTTTATTCATAGTAGATACCGCAGTGGCTTTATCCCCCATTTTCTCAATCATTTCAGGTGAGGGGCCAATAAATTTTATTTTATGTTCAGAACATATTTTTGAAAACTTAGCATTTTCAGAAAGAAATCCATATCCAGGATGAATTGCATCAGCATTTGTTATCTCAGCAGCTGCAATAATATTGGAGATTTTTAAATATGATTCAGAACTAGGTGCAGGGCCAATACATACAGCTTCATCAGCAAATCTTACATGTAAACTTTCTTCATCTGCCTTTGAATATACAGCAACAGTTTTAATACCCATTTCTTTACAAGTACGAATAACACGCATTGCAATTTCACCTCTGTTTGCAATTAGAATTTTTTTAAACATAATTGAAAATTAAGGCTCAACTAAAAAAAGTGGTTGATCAAATTCAACTGGGGTNGCATCATCAACAAGAACTTTAACTATTTTTCCTGAAATATCNGATTCAATTTCATTAAAAAGTTTCATTGCTTCAATGACACAAAGTGTTTGTCCTTCGGAAATTTGATCACCAATCTCAACAAAATTATCTTTATCAGGNGATGGTTTTCTATAAAAAGTACCAATAATAGGAGACTTAATAGTGTGATAATTAGAATCATCATGAGATTCGGAAGATTTAACTGATTCAACTTGTTGTGGTTCTTGAGTAACAGGTGGTTGAACAACAGGTGCGGCTTGGACAGGTTGAATTTGTGAAACAACAGGTTGTTGAACAATTTGAGNTTGATCTGAATCGNTTGTGTTACCCTTAATATTGATTTTAATATTACTATTCTCAATATTAACCTCACTAACGCCAGTTCTAGCTACAAATTTGATTAATTGTTGGATTTGTTTAAAATTCATTATTTATAATTAAATAGATGAGCAAAAATGATAAAAAAATTAAAAAAAACACAAAAAAAATGATAAAAAAATTAAAAAAAACAATAAAAGACACTTTATTTTTAAAAAAAAAGAATAAAAACTANGTNAATTNTAATATTAAGTTGTTTTTNAATTAAAATAAAGTAAAAAACATGCATTTTTTGATTTTTTTTATATAAAAAGTGTTTTTTTAATTAAAAATGACAAAAAAAAGGCATTTATTATATTTATTTTTGAAGAAATTTGAGTTTGTTTTAGTAGAAATTATAATAAACACTAAATATTTAGTTAAAACGAAAAAAAATGTAATAAAACAGTANATAATAATATAAAAACATAAAAAAAAGCCCAAAAAGGGCTTATATTTTAAAAAAAAAGAATAAAAAATTATGGTTTTTACTCCGTTTCTTCNACAGAATCGATTAATACTTTACCACGATAATAAAGTTTNCCTTCATGCCAATGAGCACGATGATATAAATGATCCTGACCAGTAGTTTTGTCTGTAGCTATTTGAGAAGCAGAAGCTTTATAATGAGTTCTTCTTTTGTCTCTTCTAGTTTTCGATGTTTTTCTCTTTGGATGTGCCATGATTTACTTTTTTAATTCATTCAATTTATTCCAACGAGGGTCGAAATTAACACTTTTTTCTTTATTAATATCAAATTCTTTCAATCTATTTAAAATTTCTGATTTAAGTGTACCATCCTCAATACCAGGATGTATCAGTTTAATTGGCATAGATAACACTATCATCTCATAAAAGTATTGATCAAGATCAATTGAGTGAGATCCAAACGGAAGAATTAAAAGCTCGTCATTTGAATCGTCAAAATATTCACCAAAATTAACAACCAAATCTAAATTAGAGACTAAATTGTAATCAAAGGGTTCGTTTGAAATAGAACAATTAACATTTATTATTGCAGAACTTAAAAATTTTAACTCAAGAATCGTTGGCTTTTTTATTAGCTGAATCTTTATTTTAAAATGCCCAGAATTAAACTCATTATAATTAAAGCTTTTAAAGAAGTCATCTTTAATAGAATAAGAAAATTCGTGTAATCCGTCTTTCAATCCAGAAAATTTTAGAATATGTTTCTCGCTTCGCTTCATTAAATTAATTGAGCTTGCGAATATAATAAATTAAAAAACTGTAATTTATTTTTTTAAAGATTTTGAATCGGAAATTTCAAGAGGATTAGAGTTGTCATTATTGAATGATATCCTATTCTTAAATATTTTTATAGCAGAATAAATCGCTGATCTAAAAGAAGAAGGGTCTGCCTGGTTTTTTCCTGCAATATCATAGCCTGTGCCATGGTCTGGTGAAGTTCTTACCACGTCCAAACCAGCAGTAAAATTTACTCCATTTCCAAAAGAAATAGTCTTAAAAGGGATAAGGCCTTGGTCATGATAAATTGCTAATATGGCATCATATAATTTGTATTGATTTGAGCCAAAAAAACTATCACTTGGGAATGGGCCAAAAAGAAGATTTTCATTATTTGAAATTTCTTTAAGTGATGGAATTAAAAATTTTTGATCTTCGTCTCCAATTATACCATCATCACCAGCATGCGGGTTAATAGAAAGGACAGCTATTTTAGGGCTGGTGATTCCAAAGTCTACAGTTAAAGATTTTTTTATCACTGAAAGTTTATTTGATAAAAGTTCTTTTGAAATTTGATTAACCACATTACTAACTGGTATATGTTCAGTTAGAAGTGCAACTTTTAAATCATCTGAAATCATGAACATCATAGCTTCACCATCAAAAGTTTTATTTAAAAAATCTGTGTGACCCATATAATTGAAATCACTGTTTTTTATATTTTTTTTATTTATAGGAGCTGTAACTAAAACATCTATTTTATTTTCTTTTAAATATCTAGAAGCCTCTGTCAAAGATGCTCTTGAATGATCACCTCCCTCTTTGTTTACTTTACCATAATTTATCTCAAAGGTTTTATTTGTAATCTCTAAAACGTTTAATTTTTTTGAATTAGCTTTCTCAATCTTATCAATTTTATTTAAATCAACATCAATATTAAGATGGTTTAATTGATCTTGAATCAAGTTGAAATTTGAAAAAATGATTGGTATACCAAAATAATACATTCTCTTATCGCTGTAACATTTTAGAATAACCTCAATGCCAATACCATTTGGGTCACCAGTTGAAATTCCTATTAATGGCTTTGTTTTTGACATGTCTAATTTAATATTATGTATTTTTGAGCAACTAAAGATATAGAAATAAATGTTTACTGGAATTATAGAAAATATCGCATTGGTAAAAGAGATTAAAAAAGATGGAGATAATCTAATTTTTACATTTGAATCAGACCTAACCTCAGAGTTAAAAATTGATCAAAGCATTTCACATAATGGAATTTGTCTCACTGTTGTTGACATTATAGATAACACCTATTCAGTTGTAGCCATAAAAGAAACNGTCCTTAAAAGCTCCATTAAAAANTGGAAAGTTGGNGANAAAGTTAACCTAGAAAGAGCCATGAAAATTGGTAACAGACTCGATGGNCATATTGTTCAAGGTCATGTTGATCAAGTTGGTGTATGTGAAAAAATTTCTGAAGAATTAGGAAGTTGGTACTTTACTTTTAAGTATGAAAAGTCTGATAATATAACTATTGAAAAAGGATCTATTGCTATTAATGGAATTAGTTTAACAGTAGTTGATTCTCAAACAAATAAATTTTCAGTAGCCATTATTCCATACACATATAATCATACTAATTTTAAAAACTTAAATATTGGTGACACAGTTAACTTAGAGTTTGATATGGTTGGAAAATACATCTCTAAATTAGTAAATCAACAATCTTAATAATGCAAAAAAAGGTTTTAGCTTTAGCTGCAGCTACGCTAGCAACTACTATTTATGGNATAAATCATACTGTTGCCAAATCTGTNATGCCTNTTTATATTGGNTCNTTNGGATTTGTNNTATTAAGNGTATTNGGNGCTACAATTCTGTTCTGGACAATTGGGCTTTTTTTCAAAAGCAAAAAAATAGAAAAGAAAGATAGNTTAACAATTCTTAAATGTGGTCTTTTTGGAATGGGATTTAATATAGCTGCTTTTATAGCAGGTTTAGACTATTCTACTCCAATTAACAGCTCCATATTAATAATTATTACACCAATTTTTGTTGTTATTTTATCTTATTTCATATTTAAAAACAAAATCAATANTTCGAAAATAGNNGGAATATTTNTTGGTTTTATTGGAGCTATGGCATTGATTATAAATGCAGACACTAATAGTTCCATAGGGAGAAATATTCCACTTGGTAATTTTTTATTTATAGTAAATAGTATCAGCTATGCATATTATTTAATTATTGTAAAACCTATGGCAGAAAAATATGATCTTATAACTTTATTTAAATGGCTATTTCTAATTGGATTAATTTTTAATTTTCCTCTGGGAATTAATCAATTTTTAGAAGTCAATTGGAATAATCTACCATTACAAGAGGCTGTCTTACCAATGCTATATGTAGTAATATGTACAACATTTATGACTTATTTTTTAAACGGTTTTGCTCTAACTAGATTAACATCAAGTGAAGTAGCTGTTTTTGTATACTTACAGCCAATTATTGGAGTAGCATTTGCTTTGTTTTCTAAGTCTGACAGATTAAGTCTTACAATTATAATTGCATCAATATTAATTTTTACAGGTTTATATTTAACTACTAAAAAAAATAATCTATAGCTTCTATTAAACCTCTAAAAGCATCAAATAGAAATTTCATCAATAGAATAAGTTTTAGCATTACCTAAAATCAGTACTCTATCTTTTAAATTTTTACATATTAGCTGTCCACCTTCCTTTGAAAGTTGTTTGGCAATCATTTCATCTTTTTTAAGAACTGAGCTCCAGTATGGAATTAAAGAACAATGAGATGACCCTGTAACCGGGTCTTCAAAATAAGTTGATTGAGGTGTGAAATATCTCGAAATAAAATCACAATCATTTCCTAATGAAGTTAAAATCACACCTCCAGGATCAATATTTATTTTATCAAAAATTTCTCTATTAATTTTAATATTTATTACATCCTTAATATTATTATAAACCAATAAATAGTCTCTAGATTTGAGGACTTTATCAGGCTTGATATTTAATGAATTATAAATTTCTTCAGGCAATTCAGATTCAACTGGATTACGTTTAGGAAAATCTAATTGATATAAGTCATTAATGATATTTACAGATAATTCTCCACTGTTAGAGTCAAAAAATATTTTTTTTGAATTGAAATTTAAGTGTTTATAAATACAATGTGCAGTAGCTAGAGTTGCGTGGCCACACAAATCCATTTCTATGTCTGGAGTAAACCATCTTAAATGGAATTTAGATTTTTTTTTTATAAAAAAAGCTGTTTCAGAAACGTTATTTTTTTTAGCAATTTTTAATAATATGTCATCACTCAACCAATTTTCTAAAGGGACTACGCATGCGGGATTCCCTACTAATTTACCTGAGTTAAAAGCATTTATTTTAAAATTTTTAAGAATCATTTAACATAATAAAATTAAACCATCTAATTAAATAACCATCATATTTATGTAGACTAAAATTTATGTTATGAAAAAAATTATTCTTTTTACATGTATTATGTTTCTCAGTATTAACTGTTATTCTCAAAAAGAAGAAGGTAATGTTTGGAGAGAAGCTGCAAAGTATTTATACGATGAAGGTTTTGACAGGGATGACCTTAGAAATACAATTGAAATTGTTAGAGAGATGTCAAAAGAGTTTTTTGAAAAAGGAAAATTTTCTAAAAAAAATGATAAAAAACTAAAGAAATCATTCTCTCAAGAACAAATCGATAAATTAAAAACTTTATCAAAAAAAATGGCCAAACTCGTTGATTTTAATCAAAAGGAAGAAAATATTAACTCAAGGCCAAGTAATCAGAATTTTTCAAGAGGTACTGGGGGTCAATTTAACAGAGGAGGAAATATTTCAAGAGCTGAGATGTTAAGTCGTATTCGGAATCGAACAGGTTCGTCTGCTGGAGCTGGAAATTTTTCTAGAGGAAATAGAAACTCATCACAACAAAATTCACCCACGATGAATCCTGTTTTTGAAAGACTTATTATGTTTCTTAGAGAGGAAGGTATTACAAGGGAAAACATGAGGCCAGTTATGGAAGCAATTAGGGGTATAGGTCAGGAATATAGAGAAAGTGATGATAAGGAGAATTATGAACCTAATGAAAAATTTATAAAAAGATTATATGACTCTGGCCTAAGCGAAGAATCAATTAATATAGTTATACAAATAGTTAAGGCAATTAGTTTAACTCGTGAATAATAAATAGTTACTAAGTTTTTTCTAAATTAATGGCTCAATTTATTTGAGCCATTTTTTTTATGTCATTTAATAATTATGTTATAATATGGATTATCATTGGTTTTTTGACTTTTTCTTATTTAATAATAAGTAAAGTTAGAGCTCCTTACGGAAGACATTCNTCAGATGGCTGGGGGTTAATGATTAGTAATTCATGGGGNTGGTTTTGGATGGAGCTTCCTGCATTATTATTGATGCCTTTAATTAGTATTTTCGGAAAAAATGAAATGAATTCCTTNTCAATACTATTGGTTAGTTTATGGTTTTTACACTATTTCAATAGAGTCATTATATTTCCAATGAGGATTAAAACAAAGAATAAAAAAATGCCAATATCNATTGCTGTTAGTGCATTTTTATTCAATTGTATAAATGGGCTATTNAATGGAATATATGTCGGATATTTTTTAGANTCNGANATAAATTTTAATGCAACATTTATAATTGGAGCTGTCTTATTTATAATAGGAATGACAATTAATATTCAATCTGATAATAAACTTATTTCCTTAAGAAAAGATAGTTCTGGATATAAAATTCCAAATGGAGGGATGTTTCGATTGATTTCATGCCCAAATCATTTTGGAGAAATAATTGAATGGATTGGTTATTTCTTCATTGCATTTAATCTTCCTGCGCTAAGTTTTGCACTTTGGACTTTTTTTAATTTAGTTCCTAGAGCATTAAATCATCATGAGTGGTACAATGAATACTTTGACAATTATCCAAAGAAAAGGAAAGCCGTTTTGCCATATATATTATAAATATTAATTTTAAAAGAAAAATATGAATTCAACTAAAGCAAATCTTTTAAATTCAATAATCCTAATCGTTGTGGGTGGATGGGGTTATTTTGATGGTGATGGTAAATCAATGACAGCATTAATACCTGTTATGTTTGGTGTTGTTTTATTGTTATGTAATAATGGTATAAAAAATCAAAATAAATTAATTGCACACCTTGCAGTTTTGGCGACATTTATTTGTCTTTTAGGACTATTCATGCCTTTAAATGGTGCAATAGAAAGAGGAAATGATCTTGCAGTTGGAAGAGTTTCTGCAATGATTGCATCATCTGTAATAGCTTTAATTTTCTTCATTAAAAGCTTTATAGAAGCTAGAAGAAAAGGTTAATTTTTTTGAGGAAATCTACCATAATTTCCCATTCCATCATAGTCTACTTCATTAGCTTGATCTAGATCGCTATATTTATCCTTTTCTTCAGAATTAATCAAAAAAATACTAGCTATAACCAAGCATGTCACTAAGAATCCCACAAAAAATAAATAGATCTCCATATACTACTTGTAATTTTGTTTTATAAAAGAACCAAAAGCTAAAATTGATGGTACCCATAAACCAACATACAGTCCTTCGTCTTTAAATCCTGAAAACCATAAGGTTACTGATAATAAAAATGAAATAAAGGCTGCTGCTAGTAATAGTACTGTCGATTTTTTAAAATTTTTAAACATTTTTTAAACTTAAAATTCTAATATAAAACGCTAGTTAGTTGTTGTTTTTATAATGTAATTATATTAAAAAAAAATCAAACAAAATAAATTTGGAATGTTTTTTGGAGCACTATTTTCAAATATTAGCTTATGAATGCTAAAATTGAAAAACTTTTTATGAGGGTTTTCTCTGAGAATAACCTGAAAAACTTCGAAAGATTTATACTATTTTTTGCAACTGTAGGTTTTATTATTCATTTAGGGCTTATTCTTCTAAATAACAACGGGATTTTAAACTTTTCTATTGGTGAG
Source organism: Flavobacteriaceae bacterium (assembly GCA_002693085.1). Next base: position 12,075 of record NZOB01000023.1, read on the forward strand.
GAAAGCTTATTACAAAATCCTATATCAGCTATATATACCCCTTTCTCATTTATATTAGTTTATGAAGCCTTTTTATTGATCTACTATCTTCCAAGGTCGTTTACAACTTCTGTTGGTAAACAATATGAAATTATTTCATTAATTCTTATTAGAAAAATCTTTAAAGATATCCCCGAAGTAAACCTTGATGATAATTGGCTATTAAATGAAAATAATATTCAACTTGTTTATGATTTAGCTGGGATTTTAATAGTGTTTTTCCTGATTTTTATTTTTAGAAAATTAAAAGAAAATCTTCCAAAATTATCTGTAAATAAAAATTTGGATAGGTTTATAAATTACAAAAGATTAATCAGTTTAATTTTAGTTCCAGTACTTACAACTTTATGTGTTATAAGCTTTATAGATTGGTTTAATGGTGTTTTCTCCAATCAACCTTTTGATGATAATTTAAACTATCTCTTTTTTATTGATTTCTTTACAATCTTAATTTTAGTTGATGTATTTATACTTCTAATATCATTTCAATACACTGAAAGATATTCTCAATTAATTCGAAATACAGGATTTAT
>NZOB01000024.1 GCA_002693085.1 Flavobacteriaceae bacterium
ACTAACTCTATTTATTGGTTTTATATTTTTCAGTCCTTATATATATACTACTTATGCTAAATTTTTTGATAATCTCAACGAATCTTCATGAAAAAAATTTGGAATATGATCTGTGAATTCTACAGATGTGAATTAAGAACTTTTAAAAGAATTTTAAGACTGAAATAATATGAATAAAAAATCAAAGAATCTTAAAAATACTGGAAACTGGATTGGTGTTGGAACTGCAATCGGGGTAGCAGTTTTTGCTGCTACTAAGGAACCAACTTGGATTGCTGTGGGTGTTGCAGTTGGCGCTGCTCTTGCATGGAAGAAACCGAAAAATTAAAAAATCAAATAATGAAAAAACTAATATTATTATTTACCCTTTTTACATTGACTTCTTGTGTTGATGTAAAACCAAATATCACTGTTGATCAGACAATTGATTTACATATTGATGGTGAAAATGTTGAAGGATTAGAAGGAGAATGGGTAATTACCACTGATGAAGATAATGATGTAATAACAATCAAAATCGAGAAGAAAGAAGAAGAAATTCAATGAGTAGTGAAAACTTCAAAATACAGCTTAGAAAGGGTTTATTAGAGTTTTGTATTCTTCAAGTTCTTTTAAAGGATAAGTTATACACTTCTGAGATAATTGAAAGACTTAATAATTCAAAAATCATTGTAGTTGAAGGGACTGTTTATCCTTTATTAAGTAGATTAAAAAATAAAGGGTACGTTGACAATGAGTGGATAGAATCTAAACAAGGTCCACCAAGAAAATATTTTTTTCTCACCAAAAAAGGTATAACATATCTAAGTGAACTAGTTTCTTCATACAAAGAAGTTAATTCATCAATTGAAAAACTAATTAAATCCAGTAAATGAAAAAAACAGTAACTGCTAATATTTCTGGAAAGGTTTTCAATATTGAAGATGATGCATATACAGTTATGTCTAAATATTTAGAATCTGTTAGCTCATATTTTAAAACTTATGATGATAAGGATGAAATTTTGGTTGATTTTGAACAGAGAATTTCTGAAAATCTACTTTCAATACTTAGTAATTCAAATGAAGTTGTTACCAATTCTCATGTTTCTAAGATTATTGAAATAATGGGCAAACCTCAAGATTTTGATATTGATTCAAGTGAAGATTTTGACCAAGCAACTAAATATAAACTTAAAAGAAATAATAACGATAGAATTATTGCTGGAGTCGCATCTGGATTAGCTGAATATTTTAAAATTGATCCTCTTATTACAAGAATACTACTTGTTTCTTTAGTTTTTGCTGGAGGATTTGGAATATTCTTTTATTTAGTTTGTTGGATAGCTATGCCCAAGAGTTCTATGAATGAGTCATTTAATAGAAAAAAGTTCTACAGAGATTCAGATGAAAAAATAATAGCAGGAGTTTGTAAAGGAATTGCTAATTACCTTTCAATTGATGTGTTATATGTTAGAATATTATTTTTAGCAATGATTTTTATTGGTGGTTGGGGATTAATACTGTATCTAATTTTATGGATTTTTAGTAGAAGTGCTAAAACTGTCAAACAAAAGATGGATATGTCTGGATACAAGATGGATTTAGATAACGTAAAGAAATTTTATGATGATAACGAGAAAAAAAGTAATGAAGAAAAACCCAAGGTTATTGGATTAAAGATAGATTCATCTTTTTTGTTTTTTCCTTTTAAATTGATTGGACAGTTTTTTGACAAACTTCTTCCATTTCTTGGTCAAGTACCCAAAGTAATTTTAATGATTATNCTTTTTTATTTAGTTTCCCTGGCAGCTATTGCTTTGGTCGGNTTATCAATAGTATACTTTGGATTGTATGCTAGTAATGATGAGTTNTTAAANATGATTCAATTATTACTTGTTGATTTAAAGCCACTTAGTGTTACCATGATCTATATTNAACTNATAGCTTTTATTACTTTATTGTCTTTNGGAATAATAAAGCTTTTAACAGAAAGAAGCATAAATAAGACACTTGTTATATCAACAGNAATTGTTCTTTTTTTAGTGACAATATTTAATGGCATTACGCTTGGNATCAATGAAAAACTNGATAACAATATTGAAGAAATAGTAGAATACATTGATGATCGTTACGACTTTCTATCTATAACTATTGAAATAGATTAATATGATTAAAATTAAAAATTTACATAAGTCTTATCAAATGGGTAAGAATTCNTTGCATGTANTAAAAGGTATTGATTTTGAAGTAAANGAAGGAGAACTAGTNGCTATTATGGGCTCGTCTGGTTCTGGAAAATCAACTTTATTAAATATTGTNGGAATGCTTGATAATTATGATGAGGGATCATATGAACTTGGTGAAGTTTTGATTAAAAAAATGGATGAAACAAAAGCAGCAAAATACAGAAATAAGTTTCTCGGTTTTGTTTTTCAATCATTCAATTTAATTAATTATAAAAATGCNTTGGAAAATGTTGTTCTACCNCTTTATTATCAAGGAGTCTCNAGAAAAGAAAGAGAAGAAAAAGCACTAAAATATTTAGATGATGTTGGATTAAAGGAATGGGCTACTCATTTACCAACTGAACTTTCAGGAGGTCAGAAACAAAGAGTTGCAATTGCAAGAGCAATGGTTGGCGAACCTAAAGTATTACTTGCCGATGAGCCAACTGGAGCCTTAGATTCAAAAACATCAAAAGAAGTCATGGATTTGATTCAAAAAATTAATAAAGCTGGAAAAACCATTTTAGTTGTCACACACGAACAGGATATTGCAGAAATGTGTAGCAGAATCGTAAAGCTTAAAGATGGTGTAATTGTAGAAGATAAAAAAATTAGACAAAAGAAAGCATTATAATGTTTAACAGAGATCGTTGGTTAGAAATATTTGATACAATAAGTAAAAACAAGTTAAGAACTTCTTTAGCCGGTGTAACCGTAGCGTTAGGTATATTAATTTTTGTTGTCCTATACGGCTTGGGTAATGGTCTTGAAAATACATTTGAAAAATTTTTTAAGGATGATCAATTAAATACAATTTGGATAAATCCTGGTAGAACTTCTAAGCCATATGCTGGTTTTGAATCAAATAGACGTATTGAATTTGATAATGATGATTATGCTGATATAGCTGAAAAGTTCAGTTTTTTTATTGAAGGAATGACACCAAGAATTAGTTTAACAGGTAGCAATATTTCTTACAAATTAAAATCTAATAATTTTTCAGTTAGAGGTGTGGGTCCATCACACCAAAAAAATGAAATGACAATCATGATGCAGGGCAGATATCTTAATGATGCAGATATTTTGAACAAAGAGCGTTACGTTGTAATTGGTCGTTTGGTAAAGCAGGACTTATTTGGTGACGAAGATCCGATTGGAAAATTTATCAATGGAGGAGGAAGAACATGGAAAGTAATAGGCGTATATCAGGACGATGGTGGTGATAATGAAGAAAGAATTATATATGCTCCATATACCACCATTCAGTCTATTCAAAGAGGATCTGACAATGTTGGACAAATAATAATTTCCTATAAACCTGAGATCGGATTTGATGGAGCTGTGGAATTTGAAAAGCAAATTAAAAGATATATTAAAAACAGAAAAAAAATTGATCCTACTGATCCAAGAGGTGTGTTTATTAGAAGCGCTTCAAGTGATCTTAAAGAGAATGAGGATTTTTCAAGTGCATTAAAGATGATAATAACATTTGTTGGTTTGGGAACATTGCTCGCAGGAGTTATTGGAATTTCTAATATTATGGTTTATGTAGTAAGGGAAAGAACTAAAGAATTAGGAATTCGAAAAGCAATTGGTGCTACACCAAAATCTATTGTGTGGATGGTTTTACAAGAATCCATATTTATAACAACAATTTCAGGTTATATAGGACTGTTTATAGGGGTACTGTTTTTATCATCATTGGGTAATGCATTAGAAGAGGACTTCTATATTCTTGATCCATATGTAGACTTAAATACAGGAATATTTGCAACATTTATGCTAATAGTTTTTGGTGGAATTGCAGGNTTTATTCCAGCNAGAAGAGCAGCAAAAATAAAACCCATTGAAGCTTTGAANGATAAATAAAATGAATACACTATTTCAAAAAGATACTTGGCAAGAAATTTTTGGTTCTATTCAAAAAAATAGAACTAGAACTATNATTACCATGATTGGTGTTCTTTGGGGAATTTTCATTTATATTACTCTTGCAGGTGCTTCTAAGGGATTNGATAATGGATTTGAAAAAGCATTTGCATCAATTTCATCCAACAGCTTATTTATTTGGGCTCAGCAGACATCTCTTCCATATGGAGGATATAAAGCAAGAAGACAGATTAGATTAACAANAAATGATGTTGATATAATTAAAAAGAAAGTTCCATCGATTGAGTATATAGCTCCAAGAAATGTAGCTGGAGTATTTGGATCAGCAGGTGGAAATGTAGTAAGAGGTGCTAAAACTGGCACATATGCAGTTTATGGTGATTATCCGGAGTATATTAAAATTGCCGTTACAAAGGTTTTTGATGGTGGAAGATTTATTAATCAAGCCGATATGGATCAAAAAAGAAGAGTAGCTGTTATTGGAGAAAGAACTTTACTTGAATTGTTTGAAGAGGATGAGANTCCAATTNGAAAATATATCAATATTAATAATGTTTCATTTAAAGTCATTGGAGTCCATCAATTTAGACAGGGTGGTGGTTTTGGTGACGATGGAGATATATATATACCGTTTGCTACATATAAAGACTTATTTAATACAGGAAAATATGTAGGATTTTTTATGATGTCAGCATTTCAAGATACTGATGTTGTTGAGGTTGAAAAAGAGGTTAAGCTTGTTCTTAAAGATATTCATAAAATCGATCCTAAAGATGATCAAGCACTTGGGGGATTTAATTTAGGAGAGGTATTTAAAAAAACATTGAAATTTGCGGATGGNCTNACATTNCTTTCTTTAGTTGTTGGAATAGCAACAATTCTAGCAGGTGTGATAGGTATCGGTAACATATTACTAATTTCAGTAAAAGAAAGAACAAAAGAAATTGGTATTAGAAGAGCTTTGGGCGCTAGACCTAGTCAAGTAAGGACACAAATTTTAATTGAGTCTGTATTTTTAACGGTTCTTGCTGGAATAATTGGAATTATATTAGGAACATTAATTTTATTTGCCATTAATATGGCAACTCAAGATTTAACTGATTTTCCATATTCAAACCCTACCGTACCACTTGAATATATTTTTGGTGCCTTATCTATGATGATAGTTCTTGGCACTTTAATAGGTTTAATACCTGCTCAAATAGCAGTTAAAGTTAGACCCATAGAAGCATTAAGAGAAGAATAAATAAAATAATAATTAATAATATGAAATATTTAAAATACATCGGAATTGCAGTTTTAGTTTTAGGATTCATGTTTTCAATGGCCTATTACATAAAAACAAATAGTAGATCTGCAATTACTTATGAAACTGAAAAACTAAGCTATGAGACAATTGAAGAAAAAATTGTTGCAACGGGTAGTGTTATTCCTGAAGATGAGGTTAATATTGTTCCACAGATTAGCGGAATAATTGATGAAATTTATGTTGAGGAGGGTGAGGAAGTTAATGAAGGTGACTTGTTAGCAAAAATTAAAGTTGTTCCAAATGAGCAAGCGTTGAATAGTGCTGAGGGTAGAGTTAAAACATCAAGAATNATNTTAAANAATTCAAANAAGGAATTTGATAGAAATAAAAANTTNTTTGATAAAGGTGTNATTTCNGAACAAGAGTTNAATAGTATTGANNTNAGATATAATCANGATGCACAAAATNTGGATAATGCGATNTCAGATNTNCAGATTATTAAATTNGGNTCAATTGGTGGTTCAGCTGCAACAAATACTATAGTTAGATCNACNGTAAAAGGAACTGTATTAGTTGTTCCAATTAANGANGGNGATCANGTAATNGANGCNAATACATTTAANCCAGGNACAACTATNTCAACAGTTGCTGATTTAAGCAAAATGATTTTTGAAGGAATGGTTGATGAGGGAGAGGTTGGTAAACTTTCTGTTGGATTACCATTAAAAATTTCATTAGGAGCTATTGAGGGTAAGGAATATGATGCCAAGCTAACATTGATATCCCCAAAAGGGGCTGATGTTGCTGGAGCCATTCAATTTAAAATTGAAGGTGAAGTTTATTTGGATGATGAATTCATAGTTAGAGCAGGATATAGTGCAAATGCATCCATAATTACTGATGTAAAAGAAAATGTTTTAGCAATAAATGAAGCCTTAATACAATATGATAATAAATCAAAAAAACCATTTGTTGAAGTTGAAATTGGTGATCAAAAATTTGAGAGAAGAGAAATTGAAATTGGTGTCTCAGATGGAGTATATGCTGAAATTTTAAGTGGAGTAACTGAAAATGATAATATTAAAGTTTGGAATAAAACTGAACCATTAAAAAGAAATACAGATGGTGATGAAGGCGCAAGACTTGATTAATATATAACTATGAAAAAAATTATTTTAATACTAATCCTTGTCTTTTCATTTAAGTCTCAATCTCAAGACTTATGGACTTTAGAGGAATGTGTNAATAGAGCACTGAACGAAAATATTTCTATTAAACANGCAGAGTTGGATTATATGGATTCTGAGATTTCGAAAAAAACTGCTGTTGGAAATTTTTTACCAAATCTAAATATTGGAAGTTCTCATTCATGGAATGTAGGATTAAATCAAAATATTACAACTGGTTTGTTAGAAAATGTGACAACACAATTTAGTTCAATGAATCTTAGTATGAATATTGATATTTTGAATGGATTAAAGAATATAAAGCAATTGCATTTAGCAAATCTTTCTATCCTTGCCAATCAATATCAGTTAGCTGATATGAAAGAAAATATCTCACTTTTAGTTGCCAATTCTTTTTTACAGATTCTATTTAATAAAGAAATTTTAAAAGTTCAAAAATTACAGTTAGAAATTTCAAAAAATGAAGTTGAAAGAGCAAATGAACTTGTTAAAAATGGTGTAATACCTAGAGGNGACTTATTTGAGTTTGAAGCTAACNTAACAAGTGTGGAAAAATCAGTAATTGATGCTGAAAATAGTCTAAAGCTTGCAAAAATATCACTTGCTCAACTTTTACTAATTGAAGATTATGAAACTTTTGATATTGTTGATAATGAATACCAGCTTGACATTTCTAATATATTAGACAAATCTCCAAAAGAAATTTTTGCCTATGCAGTTGAAAATAAGAATGAAATTAAAATTGCTGAAACAAACCTTGAAATTGCCAAAAAATCATTGGAGCTTAATAAAAGTTTTCTTCAACCAAGATTATCTGCATTTTATTCNTTAAGCACTAGAATCGCATATAGTGATAGATTNATGGGAACAGGNGAATTGAANTATGTNCCAATTGGTATTGTAGAAAATACCAACCAACGTGTTCTTGCACCGGTTCAAGGGACTAAAATTGTTCCTCCAAAATCATTTGCTGATCAGTTTGANACGAACAANGGTCAAAATTATGGATTAAGTTTATCCATTCCTGTTCTCAATGGNTTTTCTACTAGATCTAATGTTAACAGGAGTAAAGTAAATGTTAAAAGAAGTGANAATTTTCTCTTTCANAGAAAGTTAGATTTAGAGAATACAATTAATCAAGCATACAATGATGCNAGCGGATCCTTAAAAGCTTATCAAGCTTCACAAAAATCACTTNAGTCAAGAAAATTATCCTTTGAGTATGCTCAAGAAAAATTTAATTTGGGAGCTATGAANCCTTATGAGTATAGNCAAGTTAAACAAAGNTTTGAATCAGCNCAGTCAGATTTAATTAGAAGTAANTTTGATTTAATTTTTAAGCTCAAGGTGTTAGAGTTTTATTTTGGNGTACCAATTAAAATAAATTAAATGCCAATTATTTTAAATATTGAGACATCAAGCACAAANTGCTCAGTTTCTTTATCAAATAATAATAAGTTAATTGATTGCTTGGAGAAAGATTCTCCAAACTATTCTCATTCTCAAAAACTACATTCATTTATCTCTGAATTAATGGAAAAGAATAATATTTCATTTAAAGATTTAGATGCTGTTGCTGTTGGAATTGGACCTGGTTCATACACTGGACTTAGAATAGGCCTATCAGCTGCTAAAGGGATATGCTATGCTTTAGATATTCCTTTAATTTCTGTTTCATCTCTTGAAAATATGGTTTCTAATATTCAATTTGAAGGAATAATAATTTCAACAATTGATGCTAGAAGAGATGAAGTTTATTCATGTATTTTTGATAAAGATAAAAAGGTTTTAAGAGAAGAATTACCCGAAATTATAAAATCAAAATCATATATTAATTATTCAAAAACAGATAAAGTATTAATTGTGGGAAATGGCCAACAGAAGTGTAAGGAAATAATTGATTTCAATAATAACTTTAATTGGAATATAAATATTCAAAAGCCTTCAGCTTCAAATATGGGCGATATAGCATACAAAAAATTTGAGTTAAATGATTTTGAGGATATTGCTTATTGTGAACCTAAATATTTAAAAGAATTTAAAACGAATAATGTTTAGCCATTAATTGCTATTACATTCGANATNTTTCCTGGNAACTCATTTTTAAGCATGGTTTCAATTCCACTTTTTAGGGTGATTGTTGAAGATGGACAACCACTACAAGCTCCTTGTAAAATAACATTCACTTCTTGAGTATTTTTATCATAAGATTGAAAAAGAATATTTCCGCCATCAGAGGCTACAGCAGGTTTAATTTGAGTTTCAATTAATTCTGAAATTTTTAAAGAAATTTCGTCAAGATTTTTTACTTCTACAGCTTTATTAGTCGACTTAGCTTTATCGACTTTAGAATCAATTAATTCATTACCATCTTTAATAAAGGAAAGAATAAATTCTCTTATCTCCATTGTATGATTTTCCCAGCTATAATCTTCTTTGATAGTAATTGATATAAAATTTAGATCAATATAAACTTCACTAATAAAATCATGATGAAATAATGCTTTTGCAATATTACAGTGCTCGGTTTCGTCTATTTTTTTAAACTCGTGAGAAACATTAACCAATCTTTTATTGCATACAAATTTCATAACTGAGGGGTTCGGAGTACTTTCCGCATAGATTGTAATAGCATTCATATTACCTGAATAAATCACTCCTCCCTTATTTAAATAATTTTCAATCTGTTCTATAACATCATCTTGAACCTCCTCCCAATTTAAAAAATCAAGCTTTTCAATAATTAGTAGATGTTTATCTAGTGTAACAGATTTAATGAAGGGAAGAAAAAATAATTGTTTTATTAATGGGAATTGATTTAAATCAGAATTTTCATCTAATTCTACTCTTTTCTCATGTATGACATTTTCAGATGATAATACAAGAACATTCTTGTCTTCAGATTGTAAAATTTCCAATTTATAATTCATAACTAAACCATTAAAATTTCAAATTTATTATTTAATAAACTATTTAAGACATTTTTATTTCCATTTGTATAAAATAATTTTTCTGATTTTTCAGCACCAGAATTTATCAAATTGGATTTTATTAAAATTCTTTTAGTTTGAAGAGCTACTGCTTCACTGCACTCAATAATTTCAATAGATTCATTAATAATTTTTTTAATTGAATCTTTAATTAAAGGGTAATGGGTACATCCTAAAACTAACTTATCAATATCATTTTCTATCATCGGATTAAGATATTCTTTTAATAAAGAATCAATTTTAGAGCCAGAGTATATTCCTTTTTCAATTAATTCAACCAATCCTATTCCATGTTGTTCAATAATCTCAACTTTATTACCATGAATATTGGATGTTTTTTCAAATAAACTACTTCCGAGAGTACCTTTTGTTGCTAATACTCCAATTTTACCTGTTTTTGTATTTAATGCTGCAGGCTTAATAGCTGGTTCAATTCCAATAAAAGGTAAATCATAGCTTTCTCTCAAAAAATTTATTGAATTAGTTGTGGCTGTATTACATGCGACAACAATAAGTTTACATTTTTTATTGATTAAAAAATCAACATTTTCTTTGGATATATTTATTAATTCATCATAAGATTTTGTTCCATATGGTGAATTATTGGAGTCAGCTAAGTAAATTGTATTCTCATTTGGCAATAATCTATTTACGGATTCCCAAATTGTAATTCCACCTATTCCTGAATCAAAAAAACCTATAGAGTTATTATTCATGCAAAAAAAAAACTATCTATAAAAATATAGATAGTTTAATTTAGTTAGTTAAATATTTTTAAATATTAAAATCCTAATTCCTTTTTAACATCAGCTAAAAGATCTTTACCATCAGATAAAATTAGTGCTCCACCTGGAGTTGCATCAATCACATAATCAAATCCTTGTTCTCTAGCTACTTTTTGAATTGCAGCTCTTGCTTTTTCAATTAAAGGTCTTAGTAAATCAGCTTGTTTTTGCTGAATATCTTGAGCAGCAGTTTGTTGGTATTGTTGAATGTTTTGTTCCATACCTTGAAGCTCTTTTTGTCTAGCTTGATTAGTAACTTCAGTTTGATTTTGAGCATCAGCAGAATATGTTTGTAATTTAGTTTGATATTCTTTCATAGATGCTTCAATCTCAGATTGATACGTTTTTTGTAGTTTTTCAATTTGAGCTTGGGCTTCTAATACCTCAGGCATTTCACTAATTAAAGCTTGAGAATCGATGTGAGCAACTTTACTTTGAGCAAAATTGACTGAACTAATAACTAAAAAAAGTATAGTTGTAAATAATTTTAAGTATTTCATATTATTTTTATTATCTGTTTTTTCTTGCATTTAAAATGCTATCTCTTCTTTTCTGG
>NZOB01000025.1 GCA_002693085.1 Flavobacteriaceae bacterium
CTGCTTAATGACTGAATTATAGTAGGTCTGGCCATGTCCTACAAGGTAGGAATGCAAGATGTCTCGAAATAATTTTTGTTAATAATTTTTTCATAGAGATACCATTAAATTAACATAGGATAATTAATTCTTCAGTAATTATCTGAATTCATTGAAGATAAGTAGTGTTTGTGTAGTTTTCAGCAAGAATACTAACGAAAATCAAATGAAAACTAAATTTGTAGAAATCTAGTATTTCAGTCGTTTGGACGAGGGTTCGATTCCCTCCGACTCCACTATATCAATTATTTTTGAATTATGACATCACAAAACTGGTTAATTATTTTATTGATTTTAATCGCTTTTAATTATATTTTTTCAACTCTTCTTGAATATTTAAATGATAGAAATTGGAAAGATGAAATACCTAAATCATTAAAAGACTTTTATCAAAAAGATAAGTATCTAAAAGCAAAAGAATACAGGAAAATTAATGGTAAATTATCTTTTATTTCATCCACAATAAGTTTTTTAATTACAATTTCTTTATTGGTTCTTGGTATTTATGGAAAAGTAAGTGATTATTTTATGATTAATTATCAAAATATATTTGTTCAGTCATCACTATTTTTTCTTTCTTTTTATGTACTTAATCTAATAGTTTCAACCCCATTCCAATATTATTCAACTTTTTCAATTGAAACTAAGTTTGGTTTTAATAAAACAACATTAAAAACCTTTGTTTTAGATAAATTAAAAGGAATGTTTTTAGCGCTTACAATAGGTGGTATTTTACTTTATGTAGCTTTACTTTTATATAGTAAAATAAGTAATGGTTTTTGGATTTACCTTTGGCTTGGTTTATCTCTTTTCACTTTATTTATACAGATGTTTTATACAACTTTAATAGTACCATTATTTAATAAATTAACACCGTTAGAAGATGGAAGTTTAAAAAATAAAATTGAAAATTACTCTAAAAAAATAGGTTATTCTTTGAGTAATATTTTTATAATTGATGGATCTAAAAGGTCCACCAAAGCCAATGCGTTTTTTTCAGGAATAGGTCCAAAAAAAACTATTGCTTTATTTGATACTTTGTTGGAGAAACACACTGAAGAAGAACTTGTTGCTGTTTTAGCTCACGAAGTTGGACATTATAAGAAAAATCATATTTTTCAAGGTTTAGTTTTAACCATAATTCAAATTGGATTAATGACNTACTTACTAGAATTNTGTTTAAATANTTCGGATNTNATTAANTCTTTGGGTGGAGAAATTACAAGTTTTCATCTAGGTCTAATTGTTTTTTCAATGCTTTTTAGCCCAATTGGACTTTTAATTGGAGTATTNACGAATATTTTAAGCAGAAAAAATGAATATGAAGCNGATAAATTTGCCAAACAAACNTANAGCGGTAAGGATTTNGAATTAGCATTAAAAAAACTTTCTGTNGATAGTTTATCTAATATTTATCCTCATCCATTTTATGTATTCGTACANTACTCTCATCCTCCATTGATTAAAAGACTGGAAGCACTTAATTCTAGCTGACATTNTTTATTTCCCAACCTTTCTCATATTCTCTGGACCATATTTTTTTTACTTTATTATCTTTAATTGATCCATCAAGGGAATTTATTTCAAAACTTTTTCCAGTTCTNTAAGCCATATTAGCATAATGTGTCATNCTTTGACTAACAGCNGCATCATCAATTGGAGAAGTTANCTTTTCACCATTTCTTATTGAATTAAAGAAATTTTCAAAGTGATATTGAGTCATGTTTCTAGTTATATTACTAAACTTTTCATCATTATCACTATCATATATTTTCTCACCAGAAAGATTAAAAATTTTATATCCATTTCTATTTACAAATACAGATCCATTAGATCCCCAAATTTTAGTTCCCCTACCACCTTCTTTTTCTTTTTCAAAGGCATTTCTACTCTGACCGTCCCATGTAATTGTTTTATCCCCCGGAAATTTAAATTTCGCTTCCATTGTGTCATACATTGTCCAACCATCATCAATATAATGGTATTTACCAGCGTATACACTAACTGAAGATGGAAATTCTACGTTAAGTGCCCAGCGAGCTATATCTAATTCATGTGTTGCATTGTTACCTGTTTCGCCTGTGCCATACAACCATCCGTACCATCTCCAATTGTAATCCCAAGTATCATATGTGTATGCTCTTCTTGGTGCTGGACCTTGAAATTCCTCCCAATCAAGACCAGATGGTATGGCTGTAATTCTTTGATTTGGAACTTTGGGTCTATTGTTATTGTAATAAGCTTCAGCTTTGTAGGTTTCTCCTATAATTCCATTTCTTAATTTATCAATTAAATCGGNAGTTTGTCTTGATGATCTTTGTTGATTACCCATTTGAACTTTTAAATTATAATGTTTTTGATATTTAACTAACATTTCATTTTCAAACATATTGTGACTACAGGGTTTTTCTAAGTAAACATGCTTACCATAATCCATTGCCTTACATGCGCTATATGCATGCCAATGATCAGGAGTGGCAATAACCAACGCATCTAAATCTTTATCTTCAATTATCTTATTAAATTTCTTTTCAACATTTACTTTTTTTCCTGTTCTTTCAAAATATCCTTTTGATATTTTTTCAATTTGCTTATCCATCACGTCGGAAATACATGTTAACTCAATATTTTCACAGCTTAAAGCATTATATAGTAAACCAGGTCCCCTTCGTCCTAGTCCCTGTACAGCAATATTAATTCTATCATTAGATCCAATTATTTTTCGATAGGATTTTGCTGATAAAGAATTTGCAAAACTATATGAACTTAATGCTACTGTAGACATTATTGCTTTTTTGATAAAATTTCTTCTGTTTTTTTTCATAGCAATTTTCTAATTTTAATATTCTTAAAACTTACTTCATCTCCATGATCTTGAAGTAGTATGTGACCATCATTTAATCTTCCAAATTCTTCATATTTAGAATACTTCGAATACTTAATTAGTGATTTAAACATTTGAGAAAATCTATTGTATTCTAGAACCTTAATATTATCTAACCAATGTTCTACATGACCATTTTTTGAAATAATTCTGGCTCTATGCCATGTGTTTGGTCTTACTGGTCTTTTNGATCTATTTTCCATTAAGTTTTCTGCTTCAATCAAGTCGTACAAGGATGCGACTGTTCTATTAGTTTTAATATATTTTTTTGTCAATACTTGATTTTTTCCATTTGACTCATAAACACTGATTTCTTTGTTAGCATCTGGATGATTGAAATCATCAAGAATTTGATATTCTAAACCAATTGAAGANCCGTTAACTTTATATTTTTCAGTATCCACAAAGTATTTAATTCCACTATTAGCCCCCTTTGAAATTTTAAAATCAAGTTCTAATTCAAAATTTGAAAATTTCTCAACGGTAACAATATCTCCTCCAAAATTTGATTCACTCCCATCAGATTTTAAAACCTTTAATATCCCTTCATTAATTTCCCAACCACGATCAGGAAAAGAATTTTTATTTGCACTCTTCCATCCATTACTTGTTTCACCATCAAAAAGAAACTTCCATCCATAATGAATTTCTTCATCACTTAAAAAATTATCAACATTATTTATAATTCTTACATGAGATTGATTGCTCCATAAATTATTTTCAATATCTGATGTTAAAATTCTAATATTTTTCCACATAACTTTTTTTCCAATATTTTCATCTTTGTTAATGCTATGAATTTGAAGAGCAATAAAACCTTTTTTTGAAGTATCAACGATTAGGTATGAACACTGAACTCCATTAATCCATGTTTTAACTATGTTTCCGACGGCTTCAATTCTAAACTTGTTCCATTGATTATTTTTAAATGAATTTCTACTTTCTTCACTGTATGTGATTGGATACAAAAACAATCCTCTTCTTGATTGATCATAAATACCTCCAGACCATCGTCTGTACTCATCAGTATCTAATTCACATTGATACCCATATACTTTATTCCATTTATTAGCATTTTCATTAATCAAACTTCTGAACTGAACTCCGGAGTTAAGACCTTTATCAACGAAAACTTCAAATTCTAAAATAAAATCAGAATAAAAGTCCTTTGTTCCAAGATATGTGCTTGGTGAATTTAATATTGATACAGATGAAATAACTCCATCATTTAATTCAAATTCAGCTGAACCTTGCTTTATTTCCCAGTTGGATAGATCTTCATGGATTAGATTATCCCAATTATTTTGGGAAATTAATATTTGACAAAAAAATAAAGTAATTAATATATTTCTTTTCATAGTTAGGAAGTGTGGTCACTTATAATAAACCACTTATTATTTACTTTTTTAAAAACTAATGTGAAATGACCAGATAAATCACCAACTATTCTTTTTAGAAAAAATCTTCCAATAAGAATTGCTGAGTTATAATCAATCATAAAAATATTATCAATTTTAAAAGATAATTCTCCCATTTCATCTTTACTTGAGTATGCTCTCAAATATCTTTCTTTAATATTATCCCATCCATATACAGGTCCATTTTTACCAGAAAAAACCAAATTTTCAAAATTTAAATAACCTTTCATAAATTCATCAATATCAAAATTATTCCATGCTTGTTTTTGTTTATCCATGACACTTGTGATTAAAATTGAATCATGAGTTGACAAAGTTTGAGAGTTTAAATTGAAGAAAGAAAATAAAAAAACTAAAATTAAATAACGAAACATTAATTTAATATAAAAAAAAACCTCGAATATTCGAGGTTTTTCTTCTATGTAAATATTCAATAATTATTGAAGATCCATATTTCCCTTATTAGGATTATAAACATAATTGAATGTATAATATCTAGATGGATCTTGCATTGCATTTGGGCTTGATGGTGCATCTTTATAATAACTTAAAATTTCAAGCTTCGCATAGTGTCCATTATTAGTTTTAAAAACTAAAATTTTTCCAGGTATAGGGGTTATCAAATAAGCTTGAGGGTTGTAAACATACCATCCATTTCCGCTTCCAGGAAGCACAGCAGTTCCTGATGAAGAATCTTGTGAGAAAGCTAAACCATCAGCACTTAAAACAGAATTAAAAACACCGTCAACAATTGAAACAGCACCTTCTCCAGTTCTAGCTGGTTCATCACCAATACCAACTTCTGAACCACCATTAACAAGTATAGTTGTTCCTCTAAACGCCACATCCCAATCATTTCCTGAAGTAGTTTGTCCAGTTTCAAAACTAAACTTCGTAAATGGGCCTGAGATAGGTTGACCTTGACCGCCTTCTTGCGGAGCATGTAAATTATTGTAAACAGCAGATATTACAGGTAGTTGTTCTTCTTCATTGCTACATGATACAAACAAAAAAGTTAGCATCAATAAGAGTTTAAAATGTTTCATATTATTATTTAATTAGGGTCCAAAAATAAAAACCCCATTCTAACTAAAATAACGCATGAGGAACAAATAATATCAAAAGGAGAATTGATGAATTAAATATTTATATTTATGATGAATATTAGAATTAGGCACACAAATTGTTAATACTAAAATTTAATTTATTAAAGTGAAAAATATCGAAATAAGTTCTGATGTAAAATTTTGGATTGATGATGAGCTTACATTATACAAATTCATAAATATTGATAATGAAACTAAATCAATTTTTTTTGAGACTGATAAAAATTTTATTCAATTTCATTTTTGCCTAAAAGGTAAGTGTAATTTCATTTATAATAAGGGTAGTTACTGTCTTCCTCTAGATAATGAAATGTCTATCTTACTCTATAATCCAATAACAGCCTTACCAATTGATGTTAGAATTGAAAAGGACTCAAGGTTAATTAGTGTTTTAATAAGCATTGAAAAGCTACATGGCTTATTTTCAAAAGATTCTCAAACTATTCCATTTCTTAGTGAAAATAATATCAATAAAAAATTTTACAAAGATAAACCCCTATCTCCTTCGATGATTGCTGTTTTAAATCAAATTATCAATGAAAAAATCGGAAAAAATGTAAAGTCTTTATATATAAGAGGAAAAATTTTTGAATTATTAAGTATTTACTTTAATGCATCTAGTAATCCAAATATTGATGTTTGTCCATTTTTATCAGACGACAATAATGTAAAAAAAATTAGAGATGCAAAAGAAATTATTATTTCTAAAATGACTGAACCACCATCTTTAATTGAACTTTCGAGAGAAGTTGATATCTCAGTAAAAAACTTAAAAGAAGGCTTCAAACAAGTTTATGGTAACACAGTTTTTGGATATTTATTTGAACATAAAATGAATGTTGCAAGTCAAATGTTGACATCAAAAAATCATAATGTAAATGAAGTTGCTTTGCATTTAGGTTACAGCACATCAAGCCACTTTATAAATGCATTCAAAAAGAAATTTGGAACAACACCAAAAAAGTTCTTGAATTCTAATTAATATCATAAGAAAATTTTAAATGATATTCTCTTCCAGAAATATTGGGTAAAAAATCTGTATTAGTATAATTAGTAATGTTTTTAACTGTTATTGCAAGCATTGCTTTTTTAAATATTTTTAAAGAATATGTTGCATTGAAATTAATTGAAGGCTTAACAATTGATAAATCATAGTTATCTATTAATTCATTGCCATTGGTATCATAAATTCCAAATTTAGATCGATACATAAATCTTAAAAAGATATTGTTTTTATAGCCAAGATTTAAATTAATATTATGTCTTGATCGATTAGGAAGGCCTAAATACTGATTTCTTTTAATTACAATACTTTGAAGAGTGTTTGGATCTCTAGCGTAAACATTACCATTTTTAATATTTCTAAAGTTTTCCTTATCACGAGCAAATAATAATTGATATCCAAAATTTATATCAAAATTTTCAAATATTGAAATATCATTATTAAACTCAATTCCTTGAGTAAATATTTTATCAATATTTACATATCCAAAAACATTTTGACCATTTACTTTAGTAGCTAAAATTCTAGTATCTATTAAGTTTTTAATATCATTTCTAAAAAAATTAATTGAACTGGTAAAGTTTTGAAGATTTAGTTTGAAGGCAAAATTTAAACCAACTGATTGTTCGGGATATAACTCACCTCCTAACTCATTTTTTTTAATTAATAGATTTAATAATTGATTATTATTAAATAGTCTATTGATTCCATTAATTTCTTCGAACTTACCAAAAACGGAATAACCAGTGATACTGTTTGAAAAATTTAAATAAAGTTGTCTAAAATCAGGAGCTTTAAACCCTTGACCAATAGATGCACTGAATGAGATGCTGTTGGATAAAAAATACTTTAATGACAACTTGGAACTTAATTCATTTTCGTAATCACTATGATTATCAAATCTAGATCCAATAATGAAATTAATTTTATTATTAATTAACTTATCATATTGAAAGTATGCATTAACTAAATTAGATTTTACATTTCCTGAAAATAATGATCTATTTAANAGTTCATTTTCAAGAGAAATTCCTGTGGTTAAACTTGAATTATTATTTAAATTTTTAAAAAATCTTATTTCAGATTTTAATAATTTATGATAAAAAAATGAAGATAAATCACCACTTGATAAAAACTCATCATTATTAAATTCTGTGTAATATAACTCTAATTCAGTTTTGATATTTTTTTTAAACTTCTTCGAAAATTTTGTATGAGAGCTATTTTCTACTTGTTTATTATTTGAATTCAATGAATTTTGATCTTGTTTATAAAATTTTATTGATTGAAAAAGCGCAAAATCATTTTTGAAATCAGCATTATATACGCCTGAAAAAGTATGATTTTTATAAGGATCTACTGTTCTAAATCCATCATTATTGTCTAAATCATAACCATTTGAAGATAACCGATTGTATGAAAAAGAAATATTGTTATTTTTTATTTTTTTTGAAATTAAAATGTTTGAATCAAATAATTTATTTGAACCTACAGACTGATCAAAGTGAAAATTGATTTTATCATCAAAATTCTTCTTAGTAATTAAATTAATTACTCCACCAATTGCCGAAGAACCATATAATGAGGAAGATGGGCCTTTAACTATTTCAATTCTTTCTAAATTGGAAACAGCAAATCGATTTAAATCCAAATTTCCAGAAAGTCTACCAACACTTGGAACTCCATCAACTAGAATCTGAACNTAATCAGAAGATAAACCTTGTATTTGAATGCCCTCGACACCCGGCACTGTATTGTCTGGAACAGTAAATAATCCATTTTCTTCTCTTAATATATCATCTAACCTTATTGAAGCATAATTTTCAATTTTTTCTTTTTTTATCAAAATAGAATTTAATGGTGCTGATGAAATATTTCTTTCAATNTTACTAGCAGTTATGAATACCTCATCTAATTTTAAAGAATCATAAGATCTTTCCTGAGATTGAATTGTTAGATTAACAATGAAAAAAAAGATTAAAACAAGTTTTTTAATAACTAAAATTTATGTCGCCAAATATATTTTAGTAATGATTAAAAAAATAACGATAGAAGTTCTTTTTATATCTATTTAAATCTAATTAATCAAAGTTGTAAGTTTGAAGTGTGAAAAAAANATTGTTATCAATTATCCAGATTTCTTTAAGTGTTTTATTTATATATCTGACATTTTCAAAAATTAATATAAATTCATTGACCTTAGTTCTTAAGGAATCAGACTTAATGTTATTTTCACTAAGTCCTATTTTATATTTTATTTCTCAAATAATATCATCGGAAAGACTTAGAAACTTAATGAGCGTGAATGGTTACAAATTATCGTTCAAAGAAAATGGTAAATTATATCTGATAGGAATGTTTTACAATTTTTTTGTTCCTGGTGGAATTGGTGGTGATTTATATAAAACATATTTAATGAAAAAATTTTATAGTTGGAAAGTAAAAAACACAATAAAATTAATTATTCAAGACAGATTAATTGGCTTGGGTGTTCTTTTCATGCTAATCATATTTTTAGAAAATGGATTGTTATTTGATTTAAATTATTCAATTAAATTTTTATCAATTTTTATAATTTATTTAATTGGGTTAAATCTTGTTAAATTAATTTTTAGAGACAATAAAGGATATTCTAAAACCTTTATTTTATCTATAATTGTTCATTTATTTCAATTTTTATCAATAATATCAATAATTTTTGCACTCGGAATAAATACGTTTTTTCTTGAGATTCTAAGTGTATTTATAATATCATCTGTCCTATCTGTTTTTTCTTTTGGTGGAATAGGAATTAGAGAATATGTTTTTTTCTCAGCTGCTTCAACATTAAGTCTTTCAAGTGAACTTTCAACCAGTATTGGTTTATTATTTACAATATCAGCAGCAGTTTCATCACTACCAGGTTTATATTACAGCATAAAAAAAACCCGAACTGAGTCGGGTTTTTGATAAAAATTAAAAAGATGGGCTATTCTCCAGGTATTCCTTCACCATCTTTCATAGGAGCCCAATTTGAGTGAACTGATTTCCAACTTCCATCTTCAACAGCTATCCAAACTGAAGATGCTCTTGTGCTATACTTCACATTTTCTTTTGAATCAGTAAATGTATAGGAACCTTNAGCATAAAAAGTNATGACTGCCATTGTCATGTCGGGCATAAAATGAACTTCCATATCTTTTAANTCAAATGAATCCCAAGTAAAATTTCTTTCACGAGTTACATCNTCATCTGAATANACATAAAATTCTCCAAGATTNGAATCACCAGTAACTAAATCAATATCTTCTGCAACATATTTTTTGTATTCTTCTAGGTTACCCGTAGTTATTGCTTCTTGAAGTTTAGATTGAGCATCTTTCAAATAATTTGANAGATCATCTTTATTGACAGTTCTCCAATATGTTCTAAGTTTAGNATCATATGGTGATGCGAAAAATGCAAAATCACGTGCTTTAAACTGATTGTTAAATGCCTTTTGATAATCACCTTCCATGGCAGCGATTTCAGCTTTAGAATCTAAAGCATTTGGACCATTGTGTAAAGCTCTTGATTTTGAAATAGCATCATATGCAGCTTCAAAATCNGGCGAATCTCCATATTGACCATATGCATATCCATAAGCAACCATGTTNAANGCAGCAGAAGCATTATCTGGAAAGTTTTTAGAAAATGCCATNTATCCATCCCAATTTCCTCCANNAATTCCNACCCAATTAATTAGAGGNCTATCTGAAAACTTTTCAACTGCNTTTGNATATACATCAGACCAAGTNTTNTCTTCACCTTTAGTTGTTTCAACAAGAAGATCATACCAAGCTTTTTCTTCNGGTGANAGAAGTTGAACATTAACTGCATCTAATTTAGCTTTTCTTGTTCCTAAATTAGGGTTAGTTGTTGATGTTGCAGCGATAACCAACTTAGCACATTCACATCCNGAATCTGCCATCTGAGCAGCTTTTGCCATACCTAAAGCTGTTAATTGCTCTAAATTNGCAAGATGCGTAATNGCTTCNTTNAGNATCTCATAAGATTGAGANTCNCAATTTGAATCATTAATCCAATNTTGAGAATTNAGNCTTAATGAAACAAATAATATTGTAGTATAAATAATATTTTTCATAANNAATAANNTATGAAATATTNACATNTANNTAATAAAAAANATNATAAGTTTTGAAGAATTAAATTATTCTAAAAAATANATTAATTATTTTGATAAATCTCTAATAAAAAATGANGATGCTGGTAATTTATCAATATTAAANAGTGTNGATTCAAAATAATTTTTCCAACCATATCTCAGCATTTTTGGTTCTTTAACATCAGCTGATTCTACAATNATTTTNAAACCAGATATTTTAGCATTTGCTTTATAAAAAACACCATCATTACCAGCAATTTCAAAATCTTTGAGAGNACCATTAAATTGATAAAAACCAGNTGATGCNTATTTAAAATTAATCTCCACNTTATTTTCATCAATATTATATGATTCAACNATTGGCCCTGAGGGAACNACATTTTTAATATTGTAAGTTTTATTTAATGCCCAATAGGCCAGTCTATTTCCAATTTCAATTTTTTCAGGTGGATGAATTGAATTTAAATCTCCAATATCACTTGTAACAACCATTCCTGAATTTTGAATAATATTCATAGCTTCTAATTGCGATTCTCTTAAATATGCAGAAGAGTCATTATNAGGACCATTATATCTGAAAGGTGCNATTTGAACATAATAAAACGGGAAACTACCTTGATTCCATTTTGAACGCCAACTATCCACCATTANCTTCATTANCTTAGAATAAAAATTTGCTCTATAAACATTAGATTCTCCCTGATACCATAANGCACCTTTTATTGTAAAAGGGATNANTGGATTAATCATTCCATTAAATAGGTATGAAGGTTCATGACTTAATCGTTTGTCGTCACGGTTATTTTTGATAACACCTTCTTCAAAATTATTTTCTAAGAAACTTTTTTCAGTCCATGCTTCAGCAGGTGTTCCTCCCCACGAGTTATGAATTATTCCAACAGGTACATCCAAAGTTTTATTAATTAATAANGCAAATGAATAAGCAACAGCACTAAACTTTCTAACNCCTTCAGGATTTGAAACTTCCCATTTACCTTCAAAATTATTTGATGGTAATTTACTAGCAACTCTTGGAACAGTAATTAATCTAATTTCTTTATTGTTAGAGTGTTCAAGAATTTCCAATGAACCACGAACTGGTTCATTTCTATAACCCTCAAATGACATCTGCATATTAGATTGACCAGAACCAAACCANACCTCTCCAAGAAGTATATTTCTTATTGTTTTAGNCTCAGATTTTGTAGAAATAGTTAAAGTTTGAGAACCTCTTTTAAAATTAGTTTGAACTTTAGTANTCCAATTACCTTTATCATCTGACCTAACTTTATATGTGATATCATTCCAGCTNGTTTTTATTTTTACAATTTCATTTGNATTAGATTTACCCCAAATATTTACCATTTCATTTCTCTGTAGTACCATATTATCAGTAAAAAGAGAATTTAATTCAATTTGAGANTANAAATTGAATGATGTTAATAAAACAAAAAGAAAAAGAATAAATCTCATTAGTACAAGTATTTCTTATCTAACTCTTCTGAATCCTTATATTTTACTCTTAAATCTGNTAGTTTAACCTTTAGATCTTTAACTACATCAGCATAAGCTGGATCATTATATACATTNTTCATTTCATTAGGATCATTTAATCTATCATACAATTCCCACTCATCTACATCATAATAAAACCTAACTAATTTATATTCTTTATTAACTATTCCATAATGTCTTTTAACCATATGGACTGAAGGATATTCATAATAATGATAGTAAACTTCCTCTCTGGTCCATTTATCNTTGTCNCCTAAAAGTAATGGCATTAANCTTTCACCCTGCATATCTTCAGGCGCATCAATCATAGCTGCTTCAAGAAATGTTTGAGCAAAATCTAAATTTTGAACCATCTCNTCATTGGANATTCCAGGTTTAATTTTGTTTGGCCACTTAATCATCAATGGTGTTTTAAATGATTCATCGTAAATAAATCTCTTGTCAAACCAACCATGTTCGCCCAGATAAAATCCTTGATCAGAAGTGTAGACTACTATAGTATTTTTATCTAAACCTGTTTCATCTAAATAATCTAAAACCCTTCCAACATTATCATCAACAGAAGATATAGTAGCTAAATAATCTTGCATATATCTTTGAAATTTCCACCTCATTTTTTCTTCATTATTCATATTAGGCCAATTTTTTCTAAAATCATCATTGATTTTATCTAAAGTAACATTATAAGCTGCAATTTGTTCCTCATTTCCTCTGTTAAATGGGACGTTAAAACCGCCAGGACCAGGTCTATATTCCTTACCATCCATTCTGTAATAAACAATTTCTGGAGTTACATTACCCATTTCTTCTAATGTTGAAGGTCTAACTTTACTATCATGCATGTACTGCATGTGAGTTAATAAATTCATTTCAGCTGCTTTTGCAGCAGATCCTCTATTTGAATAGTCATCAAATAATGTTACTGGTTCTGGAAATTCTTTTTCGTAAAATTCAGCAAATTTCTCTGGACTTGGCCACCAAGGTCGATGAGGTGCCTTNTGTAGATACATCATCATAAACGGCTTGTCTGAAGATCTTTTATTTTTAAACCAATCAAGAGTTAAGTCAGTAATAACATCAGTAACATANCCNTCNATNATNGTNTCTTTNTCTTTACCCAAAAATTTTGGATTTATNTAACTACCTTGACCAGGAAGAATTAGAAAATCATCTATTCCCTTTGGATTATTTCCAAAATGTAATTTACCATACATTGCTGTTTGATAACCTGCATTTTTAAATAATTGTGGAAATGTTACTTGTGTTGTATCAAATGGAAACATATTATCTACTTTACCATTCAAGTGACTGTGCTTTCCAGTCAAAATTACAGCTCTTGAGGGCGCACAAATTGAATTTGTTACACATGCATTTGTAAATAAAATACCTTCATCAGCTATCCTATCAATATTGGGAGTTTCAATTAATCTGGTATCATATGCACTTATTGCTTGATATGCATGATCATCAGACATTATAAATAAAATATTAGGTCTTGTATCTTTATTAGAACAACTGGACATTAGGAAAATTATAAATAGTAAGAAAGATTTTTTCATTATATGTGTGTTTATACTTAAATATATCTCTTAATTATAAAAAAATCAATGAATTGAATATAAATGTTACTAATAAGTTAACTTTAAGCATTTAAATAAAATCATATAAAATATTAATGAAAATTTTAGTTACAGGTGGTTTGGGATATATTGGCTCGCACACTGCCATTGAGCTAATTAATAAAGGTTATAATGTAATTATTGTTGATAATTTAGTTAATTCCAATATTAAAGTTTTAGATAATATTGAAAAAATTACTGGAAAAAGACCTGAATTTCATAAAATTGATTTAAGAAATAAAGATGAATTAAATTCAATTTTTCAAAACACAATTTTTAGTGGAATTATACATTTCGCAGCACTTAAATCTGTTTCTGATAGTGTAAATAATGCAAAATTATATTATGATAATAATGTTGGATCAACAGAGAATTTACTTGAAATTATTTCATCAAGAAAAGAAAAAATTGATCTTATATTTAGCTCAAGCTGTACTGTTTATGGTCAAGCTAAAAAATTACCAATTGATGAATCAAGTCCAGTTGTAAATCAAGAATCACCATATGGTGAAACAAAAAAGATTTGTGAAGAAATAATACAAAATCAGACAATTAAAAGTAAAAACTTAAATGCAATTAGTCTTAGATATTTTAATCCAATTGGAGCTCATGAATCTTCACTAATTGGAGAACTTCCAAATGGAATCCCAGACAACCTAGTTCCTTATATCACTCAAACAGCTATCGGTAAAAGAAAAGAACTTACAATTTTTGGTAATGATTATCCTACAAGAGATGGTACATGTATTAGAGATTATATTCATATTAAAGATTTAGCCGAGGCTCATGTCGCTGCAATTGAATTTCTATCAAATATTAAAGAAGAAAATTTTTACGATTTTTTTAATGTTGGTACAGGCAAAGGCATTACAGTTTTAGAGTTAGTAAAAATGTTTGAAGAAATAAATAACATCAAGTTAAATTATAGAATCGGCGATAGAAGAAATGGTGACATAACATCAGCCTATGCTGATACTGAAAAAGTAAATAAAACTATTGGTTGGCATTCAAAAAATGAGATTTCTAATGCTTTAAAGACAGCATGGGAATGGGAATTAAAATTAAGTAATATAAATGATAATTAAAGTTGAATCACCTGGAAGGATAAATTTAATTGGAGAACACACCGATTACAATGGAGGACATGTCCTCCCAGGAGCAATTGATAAAAAAATAATATTTGAAATTTATAAAACAGATAATAATAATTGTGAGATTAAATCAGATTCAATTAAGCAATCTCTAGTTTTCAATGTAAATAAAATTGAAAAAAGTAATACTCACTGGCATAATTACATGCTTGGAACAATTGATTTTTTCAAAAAAAAAGATAACAAAATCACACCCTTTAAATGTTCTATAAAATCTAACCTTCCAATTGGAGCAGGTATTAGTTCATCATCAGCACTAATTTCAGGTTTTTCAAGAGCTATAATTGAGTTATTTGATTTAAAATATGATAAATCAGATATTGTAAAAATTGTAAGTTATGTTGAAAGAAATTTTATTGGATTACAGGGAGGAATAATGGATCAATTTACTATCAACTATGGACTTAAGGATAATCTAATTTTATTAAATTGTGGTAACTCAAACTATAATTATATAAAATTTAAAAGTGAATCTATTGGTATTTTACTTTTAAACACAAATGTTAAACATAGTTTAATAGATTCAGCCTATAATGATAGAGTCAATGAATGTCAGGAAGCTGAAAGTATTTTAAACTCTCATTTTAATGATAGTCGAAGACTGGCCAATTATACACTTAATGAATTAAATCAAGTAAAAGACAAATTAGACATAATTATATTTAATAGAGCATATTTTGTTATAGATGAAAATGAGAGAACTGTATCCAGTTCAGAGTTACTAAAACAATCCAATTTTAAAGATTTTGGAGAACTAATGTATAAATCTCATAAAGGATTAAAAGACCTTTATGAAGTTAGTTGTTCTGAACTTGATTATATAGTTGATTTTACTAAAAAATTAAATTATGTTTTAGGCTCAAGAATGATGGGTGGTGGCTTTGGTGGATGTACCATTAATTTAATCGAAAAAAATCATATTAACACTTTTATTGAAGATGTTTCTAAAAATTATTTAAAAACATTTGGTAAAAATCTGACACCAATAAAAGTTAATATTGGTAATGGATTAACTTATAAAAAAATTAAGTAGCAACATTTACAGACCTAGTCTCTCTAATCACAGTTACTTTGACTTGTCCAGGATATGTCATTTCAGTTTGAATNTTTTGAGAAATNTCAAATGAAAGTTTTTTAGACATTTCATCATCAATTTTTTCACTTTCAACCATNACTCTTAATTCTCTTCCNGCTTGAATAGCAAAAGCTTTATTAACCCCATCAAAACTATAAGCAANACTTTCTAAGTCTTTTAATCTCTGCATATAACTTTCCATTACCTGTCTCCTAGCACCTGGTCTTGCTCCAGAGATAGCATCACATACTTGAACAACTGGAGATATTAAATTATCCATTTCAATTTCATCATGATGGGCACCAATCGCATTACAAACATCACTTTTCTCACCATATTTTTCAGCCCATTGCATTCCAAGTAAAGCATGTGGAGTCTCTGTCTCTTCCTCAGGAACCTTACCTATATCGTGTAATAATCCGGCTCTTTTTGCAAGCTTAGGATTTAAACCAAGCTCAGAAGCCATGATTCCACATAACTTTGCAACTTCTTTTGAATGTTGCAATAAGTTTTGACCATAGGATGATCTAAATCTCATTCTCCCAACAGCTTTGATTAAGTTAGGGTGTAAGCCATGAATTCCTAAGTCTATTACAGTTCTCTTACCAATTTCAATAATTTCATTTTCTATTTCTTTTGATGTTTTTTTAACGACCTCTTCAATTCGTGCAGGATGGATTCTACCATCAGTAACTAACTTTTTTAATGATAAACGAGCTACCTCTCTTCTTACAGAATCAAAACAAGANAGTATAATTGCCTCAGGAGTATCGTCAACTATAATTTCAACACCTGTGGCACTTTCAATAGCTTTAATATTTCTACCTTCTCTTCCTATTATTCTCCCTTTTAGATCATCAGATTCAATATTGAAGACAGAAACACAATTATCAATAGCTTCCTCAGTACCTAATCTTTGAATAGAGCTTATAACAATTTTTTTAGCCTCTTGTTTTGCCGATAATNTAGCTTCATCAATTATATTTTGTGAAATTTCCAGTGCTTGAGATTTAACCTCATCCTTTAAAATTTTNAATAATTCATCNTTGGCTTCATTAGCAGAATAGCCGGCAATTTTTTCAATCTCTTTTACTTGATTTTTAAGAATCTTTTCAATCTCTAGTTTCTTTTTTTCAACTGATTCATTTTTTTTATCAAAGGTTTTGATTTTTTCTTCTAAGTCAGTTTTTAATTTTTCTATTTTCTTTGATTTTTGATTGACTTCGTTTTCTTTTAGTTTTAAGTTTTGCTTTCTATCATTATGGTCTGCATCTTTAGAAAGTATATATTTCTCATGTTCAGACTTTAATTCTAGAAATTTTTCTTTTGCCTGAAGAATTTTACTATTCTTTATATTATCAGCTTCTGCACGTGCTTCATTTAATATTTTATCAGCACTAGTCTTAGCATTATCAACGGATTTTTTATTTGAGATTTTATTGATTATAAAAAGAGTAACTCCTCCGATTAAAGATCCAATTACTATATAAATTAATTCATTCATGATTTTATTTTAAAAAAAAACCTACATACAGATTGATTGCATAAACTCCATTTATACAAGTTTAGAGCTAACTAAATATTCGATAATCCTTAAAAAAGGCACGCTCTAGGATCTAGACTCACTCTTTTTAATTTATTAGCGTTGAGTTTACCAAATTAAAATCTGATGTAGGTAATATAATTTTATTTTAATGAACGTTAAGAATCTAAACTCTGAATAACTAAATCATTAATTGATTTTAACTTATCGTTAATTTCATTAATGCTGTTGCTTTCACTTTTGGAAAATTTTTCAGACTGACTAATGATTTGTAAAGCACACATTGCCAAACTGTCTTGCTTATCCTGAACAGCATATTTTTTTTCATATTCATTCACCATGTCATTGATTTGCTTAGAAGCTTTTCTAAGAATTTCCTCTTGAGATGGGTTGACATTTAAAGGATATATTCTGTTGGCAATATTTAGTTTAATTTTTTGCATTAAGATGTTAATTGAATGATACAATCATCAATTTCATTAATCATTTTTTTAATTTTTCTTTTTGTTTTATTCTTATCATTACTACCTACAATAGCTTTCCCCATTTCTAAAGCATGATATTTTTCTTTCAATTTAATAATTACATCATCCTTTTCTTTCAATATTTTTTTTGCATTAGAAAGTTCATTAGAAAGTTCATTATTTGAAAATTTTAAACCATTCAAGGTTTTAATTAATAACTCAGTATTACTTTTTAATTCTTCAATTATAGTTAAACTTTCTTTCAAAATATTAAGCTATTATTTAATTTTAAAGGTAATTATTTTTTAGTACGAAAAGAAAAACAAGCATTGAAAAAATTATTTTACATTATTACTTTTTTTACTTTTTACTTAGGTTTTACACAAAACCATTTTTATCGTCCAATTGAATATGACATTTTGTTAAGTGGAAATTTTGGAGAAATAAGATCAAGTGGTTTTCATACCGGAATAGATATAAAAACTAAAGGCAAAGTAGGTGAAATTATAAGATCTATTGATGATGGTTATATTTCTAGAATTCAAGTTTCAACTGTAGGATATGGTAAAGTAATTTATATAAACCATTCAAACGGTTTAAAATCAGTTTATGGACATCTTCAAGACTTTAGTAAAGAAATTGATGATCAGATCAAATACTTCCAATACAAAGCTGAAACATTTACTTTAAACAAATTTTTTAAAGAAAATGAGGTAAAGATAAAGGCAGGGCAAATAATTGGTTATTCGGGAAATACAGGAACCTCATTTGGACCTCACCTTCATTTTGAAATTAGAACACACAATGATATTCCTCTAAACCCATTAAATTATAATTATAAGGTTGCAGATTCTATAAGACCTGAAGTAAGAAAACTATTTGCGTACAAAGAAAAGAAAGGTTCATTGTTCAAGAAAAGACTTAAAATAAAAAAAATTAATGACAGTATTTATCAAACTCAACTAAAGTCAGTGGATACTATTTTTTTTGGAATTGAGACTATTGATAAACAAAGCTTCACATACAATGTAAATGGTACATATAAGATTTTATTAAAAGAAAAGAATAATGATTTGATAGAATTTAAATTTGATTCTTTGACTTTTGATGAAAAAAGATTATTTCTTAAACACTTAGACTTTAGAGAATTAATTGAAAATAACTCAAAAATAATTTTACTTAACAATGAAATTGATAGTGATTATAAGTTTGTAAGAAGAAATCAGTCAGGAAAATTTTATGTAAAAAATTTAGAAACTAAAGATATTACTATTCAACTTTCAGATTTAGATAAAAATAACACCTATGTTAAAATAAAAATGATTGGTGATAGCATAGAAAAGTTTGGAGGAATAAAAAGTGTAGAGTTTAATAAAAAAATCAGAGCTGACTTAAGCTATGATTTAACTTACAATAACGCAAATGTAAAATTTAAGAAAAATACATTCTACAGAGACACTACTATCGATTTTGATTTTAAAAATGATACACTGTACTTGATGAACCCCTATATTCCTGTGAATAAATCTTTCTCAATAAATTTTCCAATAAATGTTAATTCAAAAAAAGGGTTATACTTAGCAAGATCTGATAAGAATGGAAATAGTTTTTTTTCAAGCTCAAAACTAAAAGACAATTTCTTTATAGCAAACACCAAATCATTGGGAAAATATTTTCTAGATTATGACACCATTAAACCAATAATTAAGAAAATTGGAAAAAATAAAACAATTGATAAAAATCAAAAATTAGGATACTTAATAAATGATGAAGAAACTGGAATTAAAAAATACAAAGCTTATATCAATGATAAATGGGCTCTTTTTGAATATGAACCTAAGAAAAATTACATTCAATTTAGACCAGATAATTTTATAAATCTAAAAAATGAAAATAATCTATTAATTGAAATTGAAGATATGGTTGGTAATGTTACTATTTATCGAGAAATATTTTTTTTCAAAAATTAATTTTCATTAATAAATTCTTTAAAAAAATTAACAACTTTATCAACTTCGTCGATTGAATTTAATTTAGAGAATGAAAANCTAATAGAAATATTTTTTATCAAATCTGGTCCAAGAATTTCACTTAGAACATGAGAAGGTTTATCACTTCCAGATTGACATGCGCTACCGCCTGAACAAGCAATTCCNTGTAAATCCAATTTAAAATTTAGAATAGGCTTTTTAGAAATACTAATTGGAAATAAAATATTTAGTATTGTATAGCTAGATTCATCTTTACAACCGTTNATTTTAANATCAAACTCTTGGGTCAATTTTTCTATAAAATATTTTTTTATAGATTTTATCTTCTTTGAGTCTTTTTCTAAATTTTTATATGCATTTAAAAATGCAAGATTTAAACCTGCTATATTATGAATACTTTCAGTTCCTCCTCTCAATCCCCTCTCTTGACTTCCTCCCTCAATAAAAGAATTGAGCTTTGAATTATTTCTAAGAAAAGCAAAACCAATTCCTTTGGGACCATGGAATTTATGAGCAGAACAAGTTAAAAAGTCAATATTAANTTTACTTAAATCTAATTTATAATGTCCAATTGTTTGAACTGTATCACTATGAAATAGCGAATTATATTTTTTGCATAACTTACCATANTCATTTAAATCAATCATTGATCCTATTTCATTATTTATATGCATAAGACTGACTAAGGTTCTTTTATTTGAACTATCTAAAATTTTTTCTAANTCAATTAAAGAAGGTAAACCCTTATTATCAATTGGCAGATATATTAATTCAACATGATATTTGATTTTACAAGACTCAACGGTTTCTAATACAGCCTTATGTTCAATTTTTGTTGTAATAATTCTTTCAATTTTATGAGTTTCAACAGCNCCTTTTATTATCATATTATTTGACTCTGTTCCACCTGATGTAAATATAATTTCGGAGGGTTTTACATTTAATTCTTCAGAAATATTTTTTCGAGTTAGTTCAATAATTGATCTAGATTCTCTACCAAAAGAATGAATTGAAGATGGATTACCAAAGTTATTTTTCATAACTTGATACATGATTTCAACTACATCATTTGAAATTGGTGTGGTAGCAGCATTATCAAAGTAAATCTTGCTCATAAAATATTTTCAAAGATATGCGAATTTTCAAATTTAGTTTAATGATATCAAATGAAAGTTATTAGTAGTAAAAACAATGAAACATATAAATTTTTAGTTAAAGTTTCTAAAAAATCTAATGTTCGAAAAAAAAATCAAAAATTTATTGTAGAGGGTTTAAAAGAAATCAATCTATGTATTAACTCAAACTATGAAATTGACTCATTTTTTACCTCAAATAAAAATTTTGATTTTAAAAACGTTATTTATAATAATTGTGAAAAAAAATTTTTATTAACCAAAGATTTGATAGAGACTGTTACCTACAGATCAACATCACAAATTATTGCAATAGTTAAAAGAAAAGAATTTGATATAACTAAAGTTAAATTTTCTGAAAATGAATTGCTATTAATCTTAGATAAACCAGAAAAACCTGGGAATATTGGTGCTATATTTAGAACTTTTAATGCTTTTGGATTTAAAAATATAATTATCTCTGATTCTTCAACTGAAATTTACAATCCAAACATAATTAGATCAAGTTTGGGAGCAGTTTTTTGTTTAAATATTTTTGAGTTAGATAAAGAGGACACCATAAGTTTTTTAAAAGAAAACCATTTCAGTATTTATGGAAGTCTTATTAAATCAAAAAATATAATTCAAAAAATAAATTTTAAAAGGCGTTGTGCTATTTTGATGGGAACTGAATCATCTAGTATAAATGAATTCTTTTTAAAAAATTCTCGTTCAACTTTCAAAATACCAATGCATGGGGATGTTGACTCACTAAATTTATCTGTATCAACTGCAATTATACTTTATGAGGCAATGAATCAGAGAAAAATCTATTAATTTTATGTAAGAATGAGTATTTCAACTGAAAAAACAATTAATAGACAAATAGCAAGAGAATACAAAAACTTGTTAAAAGTTAGTTATCAAACACTAAATGAAAACGACAAGGATTTGATAAGAAACGCTCTTGATATTGCTATTGATGCTCATAAAGATCAATATAGAAAATCTGGTGAACCNTATATATTTCATCCAATATCTGTAGCTAAAATAGTAGCTGAAAAAATTGGTTTAGANGCTAACAGTATCGCAGCAGCACTATTACATGATGTTGTAGAAGATTCTGAATATAATATTGAAAAAATAAAATCTGTATTTGGTGAAAAAATTGCAAGAATTGTTGAAGGCCTAACTAAAATTTCAAAACTAAAGAAAGATAAAATTCTTTCNATTCANTCTGAAAACTTTAGAAAAATGCTTCTTACTTTAAATGATGACGTAAGAGTTATTTTAATTAAAATAGCAGACAGACTCCATAATATGAGAACTATGGATAGTATGAGCTATGAAAAACAAATTAAAATTTCATCAGAAACTCTNTATATATATGCTCCAATTGCGCATAGAATTGGATTATATGAAATTAAATCAGAATTGGAAGACTTAAGCTTAAAGTATACTGACTCNGATACATATAACAAAATTAAAGACAGTCTAGAAAAGACAAAGGATGATCAAAATCTTTACATTAGAAATTTTGCAAGAAAAATATCAGATAAACTCAAATCAGAGGATATAAGTTTTAAGATTAATGGTAGGTCAAAATCAATTTTTTCAATAAGAGAAAAAATGATTAAAAAAAATATAGCAATTGATGAGGTATATGATCGTTTTGCTGTAAGAATTATTTACAATAGTAATAATAAAAATGAAAAGTTAATTGCATGGAAAATTTATTCTATTGTAACGGATGTATACAGGCCAAATCCTACAAGATTAAGAGATTGGATATCTAATCCTAAAACTAATGGCTANGAAGCACTACATATTACTGTAGTTGGACCCAGAAAGAGATGGATAGAAGTNCAAATTCGATCTGAAAGAATGCATGAAATAGCTGAGAGAGGTTATGCAGCACATTTTAAATATAAACAAGGTGATGAGCAAGAGAGNGGACTTGAAGATTGGTTAAACAAACTCAAAGATGTTCTTGAAAATCAAGAATCAAATGCTATTGATTTTGTTGAAGATTTTAAATTGAATTTGTATTCAAATGAAATTTTTGTTTTTACNCCTGANGGAGATCTTAAATCACTTCCNAAGGGAGCATCAGCTTTAGATTTTGCATTTGCAGTTCATACAGATTTAGGTNTAAAAACAAGAGGGATAAAGGTTAATGGAAAAATAGTTCCTTTAAATTTTAGACTCAAGAGTGGTGATCAGGTACAGGTGATTAAAAGCACTAATTCAAAGCCTAGTGCAAGTTGGCTTGATTATGTCGAAACATCAAGAGCAAAATCTAAAATTCGTTCTGCTCTTAATGAAAATAAAAAAATGATAGCTGAAGATGGAAAGGAAATTTTAAGAAGAAAACTAAAACATTTAAAAATTTCATTCACTGAAGATATAATACATAAGCTTCAAAACTTTCTAAATCTACCTACCTCACTGGATTTATTCTATGGAATTGGAGTTGGTAGCATAGACAATTCTGAACTTAAAAATTTTGCAAAAAGTCTGGATAATAGTTTTATCAAATTTTTTAGAAGAAAACCAAAAAAAACATCAATTAAATCATCAGATCAAAATAAAACATATGATCAATTAGTTTTTGGTAACGGTAGTGAAAAACTTGATTATAAACTCTCAGTATGTTGCAACCCCCTTCCAGGTGACAATGTATTTGGTTTTTTAACAATAAATGACGGCATTAAGGTGCATAAATCAAACTGTAAAAACTCTTTGAGTTTACAATCTAAATTTGCTTATAGAATACTAAAAGCTAAATGGGTTGATTCGTCTCAGTATGAATTTTCATCAACTATCCAAATTATTGGAATTGATAATCTTGGATTGGTAAATAAAATAACTACAATAATTTCCGAAAACTTAAACATAAATATGGAAAAAATGTCATTTGATACTGAGGGAGATACTTTTAAGGGTCTTATTACATTGAAAGTTAAAAACAAGAATATTGTAGATAAGTTAATAACTAGATTAAAAAAAATTAAAGGAGTTGATAAAGTTCTTAGATTTTAATATTTATTTTTAGACTTTAAAATGGTAAAAAACACTTCAAAAAACCAGGAACTAGTAAAAGAAGTCTTTTCAAAGTTTTTAGATTCAAAATCACACAGAAAAACACCTGAAAGATTTGCCATACTTAAAGAAATATATGAACTGGATGATCACTTCGATATTGAATCACTTTACAGTGTAATGACAAAAAAAAAATATCGTGTAAGTAGAGCCACTCTATATAACACAATAGAGTTGTTATTAGAATGTCATCTAGTTAGAAAGCATCAATTTGGAACCAACTTAGCTCACTACGAAAAATCATATTTTGATAGACAGCATGATCATTTAATATTGACAGATTCAGGTGAAGTAATTGAATTTTGTGATCCTAGACTACATACAATCAAAAAAAGTATCGAAGAAATCTTTGATGTAAGTATTGAAAATCATTCACTCTATTTCTATGGAAAAAAAAATAAAAAATGAAAATTGATTTAATATTAGGTCTTCAGTGGGGAGATGAAGGTAAAGGTAAAATAGTTGATGTATTAACATCAAATTATGACATAATTGCAAGATTTCAAGGTGGCCCAAATGCAGGTCATACACTTGAGTTTGATGGAATTAAACATGTATTACATACCATACCATCAGGAATTTTTCACGACAAAAAACTAAATATAATTGGAAATGGTGTTGTAATCGATCCAGTAATATTTAAAAATGAAATAGAAAAATTAAAAGAGCTTAATGTTGATTTAAAAGAAAAACTTATAATCTCAAGAAAAGCGCATTTAATTTTACCTACACACAGATTAATTGATCAAGCTTCTGAGCTTTCTAAAGGTAAAAAGAAAATTGGTTCAACTTTAAAAGGAATTGGTCCTACATACATGGATAAAACTGGAAGAAATGGACTTAGAGTTGGNGATTTAGAGATGGAAGGGTGGAATGAAAAGTTTGAAAATTTAATCANTAAACACCTTAATTTAATAAATAATTTTAATGTTGAGATTGATTTTGATATTGAGGAATTAAAAAAAGAGTTTTTAAGTTCTATTGACTATATGAACGAACTTATGTTCATTGACAGTGAAAATTATTTTCATAATTCTATTGAAAAAGGAANAAAAATTTTAGCTGAAGGAGCCCAAGGTTCACTTCTTGATATAGATTTTGGAACTTATCCTTATGTAACTTCTTCTAATACAACATCTGCTGGAGCATGTACCGGTTTAGGTGTACCCCCAAATAAAATTGGGGATGTTTTTGGAATTTTCAAGGCTTATACTACTCGAGTTGGAAGTGGCCCATTTCCAACAGAACTTTTTGATGAAATTGGTCAAAGAATGGCCAAAATAGGAAATGAATTTGGAGCAACAACAGGAAGGCCGCGTAGGTGTGGATGGTTAGATTTAGTTTCACTAAAACATTCAATAAATGTTAATGGTGTTACTGAACTAATAATGATGAAGGGTGATGTTTTGTCCGGAATTGAAAAGATAAAAATTTGTACTGGTTATAAATATCAAGGGAGTGTTGTAAATCATCTACCATTTTCATTGAGTGATTCAAGCTTAGAGCCTATATATGAAGAATTAGATGGTTGGAATGAAGATATTTGTAAAATNACAGATTATGATAGCCTGCCATTAAATTTCAAGAACTATATTAATTATCTTGAGGAAAAGCTTAAGTTAAAAATTAAAATTATCTCAGTTGGCCCAGATAGAAAACAAACAATATTTAGGAAGTAATTTTTATACTCTCAGTTTACTTTTTTTAATATTTTCAGTATTTAATTATTCGCAAGAAGTTAAACAAATAGAAATTGTTTATGCTGGTTCATTTGACAGAAATGAAAAAATTTATCCTGAGGGTAATATATTAAATGAAGATCAAATCAAAAAAGTTCATCTTAGACATGAAGAGATGAATATATTTTCAAAAAGATCTATTTTTTTTCAAAAACAAAACTCTGTAATTGCTATTGGAGAAGTATATATTAACCAGGGAGACACATTAAAGTTGTATTGTGATTCTTTAAATTATAATGGGACTAATAAAAAAATGTATGCTCATGGAAATGTNAAACTTCTAAATAATGAAATGGAGCTTAATTCAAAAAACTTAGAACTTNATAGGGTAAATAATGAAGCATTTTTTTATGATGGGGGAAGAATTATAGATAGTCTTTCTGATATTAGTAGTATTAACGGAAAATATTTTATTGATAATAAAAAATATGTTTTCAAAAATGACGTAGTTGTTAAAGATCAAGACAGNTTAATAGAATCTGAAATGATGGATTATTATTTAGATTCAGAAAAAACCTATTTCTATAAAAAAACCTCAATATATGGTGATGGATATGTGATAAAATGTAATTCAGGATTTTATGAGCCAAGAAATAAACAAGGTNTTTTTGTAGATAATGCAAGTATTGACTTTGATTCAAGAGAAATCTATGGAGATAGTATTTTCTTTGATGAAGATAAAGGATANTCAAGCATTTCAAATAACATCAAAATCNTTGACACAAATGAAAACCTTATTCTTAATGGTGAGTTTGCTGAGTTTTTTCAAGAAAAAGATTCAGCTATAATTACAAAAAATCCTCTAGCTATAAATATTTTAAAAAATGATTCGCTTTTTATAAAAGCNGATACTTTATTTTCAGTAGGCAAAGANGATNNAAGAAAAATGAGNGGNTTAAATAATGTGANGTTTGTTCAAGGTAATTTAAGTGGTAAATCNGATTATATTCAAGTTGATAAAAAATCTGGAATTACTACAATGCTTAGAAAAAAAATTTCTGAAAGAGATCTTCAAATTTTAACTGAAACGGAAATTAATTCTAAAAACCCAGTAATTTGGGATAACTATACTCAAATGTCTGGTGATAAAATAATTTTTANTGAAGANTTAGATACNAACGANTTAGACTCNATAAAAATACCTAATAATGTATTTATTATTGAAGAAGATTCAATTGGAGATAATAAATACAACCAAATCAAGGGTCTTAAACTTTNTGGAAATTTTATTGANAATAAATTAGATAGAGTNAAAATTGATCAAAATTCAGAGTTAATATATTNTATGTATGATGAAAACTCAAACTTAATNGGNNTAGATAAGGCTGTAGCAAGNTCAATTTTAATTTATTTTAAAGAGAAAGGAATGGATCAAATCACTTTTATTACAAACCCAGAGGGAGTGCTTTATCCAGAGGAGTTTCTTGATGAGAATGAAACTTTTTTAAATGGTTTTATNAATAGAGAAAGTGAAAAAATAAATAAAAAACAAATGCTAATTGATAGATAAATTTAAAAAATATCAAGCTCAAACCACAAAAAACCCTCTAGGTTTAGAAATTATTAAGGCCAAAGGAAGCTATATTTTTACCAAAAACAATAAATATTTAGATTTCGTTGCNGGTGTATCAGTAAATAATATTGGGCATTCAAATTCAAAGATTAATNNTTCAATTNTTAAACAATTGAAAGAATACTCTCATGTTATGGTTTATGGTGAATTTGTTCAAAAGCCCAGTGTTGAATTATGTGAACTCCTTTCCACTCTGTTGCCAAATAAATTAAATACCACATACTTAACTAATTCTGGAACTGAAGCAATTGAAGCAGCTCTAAAACTTGCAAAAAGATCAACTGGTAGACAGAAAATTATTTCTATGAAAAATTCATATCATGGAAGTACTCACGGAAGTTTAAGTGTNTCAGGTTTTGAGAAAAGAAAAAGAAG
>NZOB01000026.1 GCA_002693085.1 Flavobacteriaceae bacterium
AAATTATGATTCTCAATCAACTTTTGATTTTCAAAATCTACTAAAATTAGATTATACACCTAACGAAGATGACATAATTCAAAAAATTGAGCTTGGAAATGTAAGTATGCCAATAAGTGGTTCTTTAATTAGTGGTGCTCAAAGTTTGTTTGGATTTAAGACTCAGTTGAAATTTGGTAATACAACAATTGATGCTGTTTTATCAGAACAAAGATCTCAATCCAAAACTTTATCATCTAGTGCAGATGGATCAATGAACGAGTTTTCTTTTTCAGCTCTAGATTATGAAAGCAATAGACATTTTTATTTAGCACATTTTTTTAGGAAAAATTTTGATAAATTTTTAGAAACATATCCATATGTTAATTCACCGATAAGAATTACAAGATTAGAAGTTTGGGTTACAAATAAATCTAACGAAACTGATGATGTAAGAAATATTATTGCACTTCAAGATCTAGCTGAAACTGACCCTGAGTTTACAAATACAGACAATTTAGTTCCTAATTTTTTTGTTCAAAATGATCCAGATTTAAATCCAGATAATTCTGTAAATAATTTTGACCCTAATAGAATAGGTCAAAATTTATTAAATGAAAATATTAGAGATATAACTAATGTTAATAATGGGTTTTCAACTAATCCAAATCTTTTTAATGAGGGTTCAGACTACTCTATACTTGAAAATGCAAGAAAACTAGATGAAAGCGAATATTCTTATGACGAACAATTAGGCTATATTTCACTACAACAATCACTTAATAATGATGAGGTTTTAGGTGTTTCATTTCAATATACTTTAAACGGAAAAATTTTTCAAGTAGGCGAGTTTTCGGATGATGGAATTGTGTCTGTTGATGATTCAAATAACAAAGTAGTTAGAAAGGGATTAATAGTTAAACTATTAAAAAGCAGCATTAATAATGTCAGACAACCAGTATGGAAACTAACTATGAAAAATATTTATAATCTTGGTTCATTTCAAATTTCTGAAACTGATTTTAGATTAAATATATTTTATAATAATCCATCATCGTTAAATTATATATCACCAATAGAAAACAATACCTGGCCTCAAGATTTGGAAAAAATAAGATTGTTGAATCTTTTTGAATTAGACAAACTAGACTCCAACGGAAATTTACAAAAAGGTGGAGATGGTTTTTTTGATGCAATCAATGGTATTACAATAATTAAAAATAAGGGCTTACTAGTTTTTCCAAAAGAAGAACCTTTCGGGAAATTTTTATTTGAAAAATTAAGAAATAACCAAAATGAAGATTATAATGATCCGACAACTTATAATCAAAATCAGCTAAAATATGTTTACAATGAGATGTATACATTTGGAAAGACTTCAGCTGAAAAATTTATAGAAAAAAATAAATTTAATATTAGAGGAAAGTATAAAAGCACTTCTTCAAATGATGGAATTAATACTGGTGAATTTAACATTGCACAAGGTTCAATTGTTGTTTCAGCAGGAGGAAGAATTTTGAGAGAAGGAATAGATTACCTAGTAAATTATCAAAATGGAAATGTTGAAATTTTGGATGAGTCATTAAAAAACTCAAATATTCCTATTGAAATATCTACTGAAAGCAATTCCTTTTATAATCAACAAAAAAGAAGATTTTCTGGTTTTAATGTTGAACACAAGTTTAGCGATAAATTTAAAATAGGAGCAACTCTTTTGAACTTAAGTGAAAGATCTATTTCTAGAAAATCAAATTATGGTGTTGAGCCTGTAAATAATACTACATTTGGTATCAATGCAGCCTATTTTTCTGAGGCCCCATTTTTAACGAGAATAGTTAACAAGTTGCCAAATGTTAATACAGATGTTATNTCNAATATATCGTTAAAAACAGAGTTTGCAGTTTTGAAATCGTCAGACCCAAGAAAATCAGGATATGACGAATCAGCTAGTGTTTANATTGANGATTTTGAAGCTAGTCAAAACAAAATAGATTTAAGAGATCCTCAATCTTGGAAGTTNTCAAGTATTCCAGTAGGATTTGCAGGATATGAATATGGTAATAATGATTTAAGAGCTGGTTATAATAGAGCTAGATTATCCTGGTACACTATTGACCCTATCTTTTATTCATCTAGAAGGCCAAATGATATTAGTTTAGATGAGATATCTAAAAATTCAAGCAGAAGAATATTTATTGATGAAATATTTCCTGAAATAGATTTATACCAAGGTGAATCACGAATACAATCCACATTTGACTTGACCTATTATCCAGATGAAAAGGGACCTTATAATAATAATCAGGAATTAGATTTTAAAAGTGATAATAAAAAGAATTGGTCTGGAATAACAAGAAAAATTAATAGCACCAATTTTAAAAAAACTAACGTAGAGTATATTCAATTTTGGCTTTTAGATGATTTTTCAAATAACAATTCTAGTGATTTAAAAATCGGTGAAATTTTATTTCATTTGGGGAATATTTCTGAGGATATTCTTCCAGATGGAAAAAAACAATTTGAAAATGGTTTACCTAATAATAATGAAAGTAATTTTCAATTATCTAATTGGGGTCGTACACCTACTAGTCAATCTTTAACTTATTCTTTCAGTTCAAATATCAGTGAAAGAGAATCACAAGATTTAGGCTATGATGGGCTAGATGATATTGACGAATTAGAATTTTATAATAATGGAAATTCAAGTGATCCTGCTAATGATAATTACAAGTATTATTTGGATCAAAGCGGAAATATTTTAGATCGCTATAAGTATTATAATGGGGTTCAAGGTAATTCGCCCGTAAATGCAAGTTCAAATAATAGAGGGTCTTCTAATATTCCAGATGTTGAAGATGTAAACAATGATAATACTATGAATAGAATTAACAGCTATTTTGAGTATAAAATTCCTTTGTTT
The DNA here is from genome assembly GCA_002693085.1 of Flavobacteriaceae bacterium. The sequence continues at coordinate 2,900 of NZOB01000026.1, forward strand.
AAAAATATGTCAAAAGATAATCATCCATTTGTGGCTGATGTGAGAGAAAACAATAATGTTAAACTTCCTAATGGTAATAATATAAATTCAAGGTGGATTTTATTTAAGGTTCCAATTTTTAAAGAATATTATGAAGGAAAGAGTATCAATCAATATTTTAACTCTATCAATGGTATTAATGATTTAAAGTCTATCAGTTTCATTCGACTAGCATTAAAGGATTTTGAAAACCCAACTACTTTGAGATTCGGCACCCTTGATTTAGTAAAGACAGATTGGAAGCGATTTACTCTGCCATTAAATAAAAACAATAATATATATCCTGAAACCAATTTTGAAATTGGTACAGTTAATATCCATGAAAATGAAAATAGACTCCCAGTAAATTATGTTTTACCACCTGGAATCGAAAGAGAAGAAGTATTTAGTAACAATTCAATAATTAGACAAAACGAACAATCTTTAACATTAAAGGTTAAAGATCTTCAACCTGCTGACTCAAGAGCAGTTTATAAAAATATAGATCTTGATTTACGTCAATATAAAAGAATGAAAATGTATATCCATGCAGAATCTTTGAATGATAGACCAAAGTTACCTGGTGATGGAGTTGAAGAAAAATTTGACGAAAGACTTGTTGCTTTTTTAAGGTTAGGCTCAGACATTAATGACAATTATTATCAAATTGAAGTTCCATTAAAGCCAACTTCATTTAATTCTAATTTTGATTCAAGATTATCTCCTGAGCAAGTTTGGAAACCAGAAAGTAATTCAATTGAATTTGATTTAGAGAAATTTTTAAAAATTAAGCTTGAAGTTATTTCACAAAAAATACAAAGTAATGAAGCAATTTATTTTGATGAAGAATTAAATGTAATTGATGAGTTTACTCAAATTAGCCAGTTGCCAGGTGAAAAAAAATATAAATTTTCTATTAGAGGAAATCCATCATTAGGTAGAGTAAAAACAGTTCTTTTGGGATTGAAAAATCCCTCAGAAAAAATTGGTAATACATTGTCTGGTGAAGTATGGTTTAATGAACTCAGAATATCTAACATTAAAAATAGTGGAGGATGGTCAGCCATTGCTAATTTGGATGCAAATTTTGCTGATTTTGCAAACATATCATTAAATGGTAGGATTTCATCTATTGGATTTGGGTCAATTGATAAATCACCTAACGAACGATCTAATGATTCATACAAGCAATTCAATTTTATTTCTAATATTAATGCTGGACAATTATTGCCTGAAGATTGGGGGATAAACATCCCTGTTAGCTACACATATTCTGAGGAAATTACTAAACCGAAATATGATAGTTTTTATGATGATATTGAGTTAAACAAAGTTTTAGATTTATCTAATAATAAAGATTCAATAGTAAATCAATCTCAAATATTATCAAACTCTAAAAGTTTTAGTGTTCTAGGGCTTTCCAAGAAAAAAAATAATCAAGAAAGGAAAAGATTTTATGATATTGAAAATTTAAACTTTTCTTACACATATAGCGAAAACAATTATAAAGATTATGAACTTGAATATGCAGACAGAAAATCTGTAAGAGCTAATGCAAATTATTCATATAATTTTGAAGATTTAAGTATTTACCCATTTGAAAAATTAGTATCCAAAGAATCTAAGTATTTAAATTGGCTTAAAGAGTTCAACTTTAATCCATTGCCCTCAAATCTTTCTTTCTCAGGTAATTTTTTCAGAAGTTTATATACTCAGAAATTTAGAGAGATTAATTACTCAGGTATAAATTCTAATAGTCAAATTCCTATTCCAGAACTTTCTCAAAAGAAATTTTTATTTGATTGGCGTTTGTCATTATCTCAAAATTTAACAAAATCAATAAGAGTTAATTACAATGCATCCAATTCTAATATTGTTCCTAACATAAACGGAAACCAGTCTGATTTGAATAGCAGTGATATAGGTATCTTTGATAATTTCTTTAACATTGGAGATCCTGATTATTTTAATCAAAATTTTAGTATTAACTATAGTCTTCCTTTTAATTTAATTCCTTTTTTAAATTTTATTGACGGATCTTATAATTACAGTGGAGATTTTAATTGGCAAAGAGGCTCCGATATGCTTAACAATATTAGTTCTGAAACAGGTGAAGTGTTAGGCAGGGTTAACACAATACAAAACGCAAATACTCAGAATTTTTCTCTTAGTTTAAATTTTGATAAAATTTACAGAACAATTCCATGGCTCAATAAAAATGAGTCTATTATTCCAGATTTAATTAAAAGTTTAAAAAGAGTTAGGTTTAATTATTCTGAAAATTCAGGAAAAGTCTTACCAGGATACATTCCATCAATTGGGTTTTTAGGAACAGCAAGACCATCAATAGGATTTGTTTTTGGTAATCAGTCAGATATTAGATATGAAGCTGCCAAAAACGGATGGTTGACAGATTTTCCAAATTTTAATCAGCCATTTCAGCAAATATTTAATTCTGATTTTGATTTTAGTGGTGAATTGGAGCTGTTCAATTCAATTAGAATTGACTTGAATGCAAATAGACGTTATTCAAATAATTTTTCAGAAAATTTTTCTGTTATAAATAATACATATTCTGCATTAAACCCAAATTATTACGGAAACTTTTCAATCTCTACCAACATGTTAAAAACATCTTTTAGTCGTAGAGATAAAAACTTTTCTAACTCATTTGAGAAAATGAAGAATAACAGATTAATAGTTGCACAAAGGCTCATTTCTCAAAAAAATTTAAATAATATTAATCTTGATTCCGAGGGTTTTCCAATTGGTTTTTCAAAAAACAGTCAAGAAGTTTTAATAAATTCATTCCTATCAGCCTATTTGGGTAAAAACCCAAACGATATTAGTTTAAATCCAATATCAAAAAGCCCAAAATTAAATTGGTCTTTACAATATGATGGTTTAAGTAAATTATTTGAAAATTTTATCTCTAGGCTATCAATTGGACATGGATATAGATCTAGTTTTACAATAAATAATTTTAGGTCTAACTTAAATTATAGTCCAAATTCTTTTGATAATTCTGGAAATTACATGAGTGAAAAACTATACTCAAATATTAATTTAGTAGAACAGTTTAACCCCTTAATCGAAGTTGATATTGAATTTAAAAATTCATTGAGACTAATCTTAGATGTCATTAAGGACAGAGCAGTTTCTTTAAGTCTTGCAAATAATTTTATTACTGAATCATGGGGAAATGAATATGTTATTGGGTTGGGTTATAGAGCTAGAAATGTAAGAATAAATTCATCTCTAGCACCTAACTCTAATTCATTTGTTGGAGATTTGAACACAAAACTTGATTTTAGTGTTAGGAAAAATATGACAGTGATTAGAAATTTAAATATTCAGGATAATAAAGTTTCCGCTGGCCAAACTCTAATTTCTGCAAAGCTCACTGCTGATTATGCTCTAACTAGAAATTTTTCAGCTATATTTTTCTATGATCATATGTTCTCTAAATATGAAATTTCTTCAGCTTTTCCACAAACGAATATAAGATCAGGATTTACTTTGAGATATAATTTTGGAAATTAATTAAGTTAGATTAAATTAGAAAAATGGAAATAAAGGAAGATTTAAAATACACCAAAGATCATGAATGGATTAAGATTGATGGTGACGTTGCAACTGTTGGTATAACTGATTTTGCGCAAGGTGAATTAGGTGATATTGTTTATGTTGAAGTTGATACATTAGACGAAACACTTTCAAAAGACGAAGTGTTTGGTACAGTTGAAGCTGTAAAAACTGTTTCTGATTTATTTTTACCTATGTCAGGAAAAATAATTGAATTTAATGAAGCACTGAATGACAATCCTGAATTAGTCAATGATTCACCATATGGTGAGGGCTGGATTATTAAAGTTGAAGTGTCTGATGTAAATGAACTTGAACAATTATTAGACTCAAAATCATATTCTGAAATTACTGGATAAAATAAACTTTAGATTATTAGCAATTTTTTATACTCTGTTAATTGTTATTTTATCATTAATTCCAATTCCCGAAACTATTCCAAGATTTAAGCTTTTTGAGATGGATAAGCTAATACATCTTATCCTATACTTAACTTTTATAATGCTATGGGGCTTGTCTTTATTTAAATTAAGGTTTAGTCTTAAGTTGCTATTGTCAATAACAATTTTATTTGGATTGTTTTTAGAATTTTTACAACATATTTTACCNTTTGGAAGATATTTTGACTGGGGAGATTTTATCGCAAATTCAACAGGGGCTATTATTGGTGCAATTATTTTGCTTTTTTTAAAAAAAAAATTACTTTAGCTGACCATGACTTCTAAAAAGAATCCACAAGCTGATTTAAATAATAAGAGTTCTTTCTATTTTGCTATAGGGCTTTTTTTAGTATTATTTATTTCTTGGAGAGCAATTGAGTATAAAAACTGGGATGATGACGGATATGGTTACATTGCTCTAGATGTTGATGCCGATGACGATGAGGAAATTCCAATTACTGAACAAATTAAAACTCCTCCACCTCCACCTCCACCTCCAGCACCTGAAATTATCGAAGTTGTTGAAGATGAGGAAGAGATTGAAGAAACTATAATTGAATCAACTGAAACTGATCAAGAAGAAATCGTTGAGGAAGTTGAAGTTGTAGAAGAGGATTTAGACTTAGATGTTCCGTTTGCAATAATTGAAGATGTTCCTCTTTATCCTGGATGTGAAAGAGTTCCAAAGTCTGAAAGAAGAAATTGCTTTCAAAAAGAAATTCAAAAACATATAAATAAAAACTTTAGATACCCTGAGATAGCTCAAGAAATGGGTATTCAAGGTAGAGTTTTTGTTCAATTCACAATTCAAAAAGATGGATCTATATCAGGAATCAGAACTAGAGGACCTGATAAAAATTTAGAAAAAGAAGCTAATAGAATTATTAGTAAACTTCCTCGAATGACACCAGGTAAGCAAAGAGGTAGACCAGTAAGGGTGCCTTTCAGTATTCCTATTACATTTAAACTACAGTAAAATTATTCTTACATATTTGTAAACTGTATCATTGTAAGTTACATTTGCATTCCATTAAATTATTTAGTTGACTAATTCTGCTATTTTCTTTTCATTAACCAAAGCTAGATTAGCTTTAAGTGTGGTTTTTTCATCTGTTGCTGGATATATCCTGGCTGTTGATCAAATTGTACCGATTGATCTATTGTATTTAGTTTTAGGAGGTTATTGCATTGTTGGAGCCTCTAATTCATTCAACCAGATAATTGAGAAGGATAAAGATATTTTGATGGAAAGAACTAAATCAAGACCCCTTCCAACAAAACAAATTACTACTCAAAAAGCATTTTGGATTTCAGTNCTTTTAACACTTATTGGCTTNTTTATGCTTTANATGATAAATTATAAAACAGCNTTNTTTGCTGCNGTTTCAGTTTTTTTATANACNTGTATTTANACTCCNTTAAAACCTATTACACCTTTATCAGTTTTTGTTGGAGCAATNCCTGGAGCAATTCCTTTCATGTTAGGATGGGTTGCGGCAACTAATAAATTTGGTATAGAGCCTGGGACTTTGTTTATGATACAATTTTTTTGGCAGTTTCCTCATTTTTGGGCNCTTGGNTGGATGTTAGATGATGATTATAAAAAAGCAGGTTTTAATATGTTACCGACAGGAAACAGAGATAAAACTACAGCTTTACAAATCATTTTGTATATAATATGGATGATGATTGTTACAATATTTCCTGTAACTGGATTAACTGGAGATTTGTATATAAATTTTGGCTCGGCTATTGTAGTATTTATTTTAGGAATAATTATGTTGATATTAGGAATAAATCTTTACAATAAAATGGATATCAATTCTGCAAGAAAGTTATTTTATGGCAGTATTTTTTATTTGACATTAATTCAAATAGTATATATAATAGATAAATTTTTATGAGTGATTTAACTTTAAAAAAGAAAGAAGCTAAAGCAAAAAAAATGATGTTATTGTTTGCTCTTTTGAGTATTACAATGACTTTTGGTGGTCTTACTAGCGCTTATGTAGTTAGTAAAGGAAGGCCTGATTGGTTGGTTGATTTTACACTACCGATTTCTTTTACATACAGTACTATTTTATTAGTAATTAGTAGTGTTACTATACATTGTGCAAAGTTATTTTTAACTAAACNAAANGGTAAATCTAAATCATTNAATTTTTTGTGGGCAACTTTNGNNTTAGGCATNGCNTTTCTGTTTTTTCAATTTAATGGTTTTAATGATTTTATAAAGCAAGGCTATTACTTTGCTGGTGCTCAAAGTAATGTGACAACTTCTTTTATTTATGTTTTAGCTTTTGTTCATATACTTCATTTAATTGCAGGATTAATTGTTTTATCAGTTTTAATTTATAAAACTTATAATAATAAGTATCAAGATTCTAACCTTGGTTTTTCACTAGGTGTAACNTTCTGGCATTTTCTTGATTTACTTTGGCTTTATTTGTTCTTATTTTTCTATTTCTTTGGATAAAAATTCATTAACTTTGTCAAAAATTTTTTGACTAAATGAGTTCAACTATTTCCTCTGCAGAAGTTCAAAATGATTGGGATGGAGNAGGAAAACCCCTAAAAGCAAGCTACGGTAAATTAATGATGTGGTTTTTCATCGTTTCTGATGCCTTAACTTTNTCTGGTTTTCTTGTTTCATACGGATTTGCAAGATTTAAACATATTGATTCATGGCCAATTGCNGATGAAGTGTTTACTCACTTTCCATTTTTACATGGAGTTGATGCGCCNATGTATTATGTGGCCCTGATGACTTTTATNCTNATTTTTTCTTCCGTAACTATGGTTCTTGCAGTTGANGCCGGNCATAATAATAACAAGAATAGAGTTGCNTTTTANATGCTTTTAACCATAGTTGGTGGAGCTGTATTTGTTGGATCACAAGCATGGGAATGGGCAAATTTTATTAGAGGTGAGTACGGTGCTTTAGAAACAAAAGGAGGACAAATNATACAGTTTATTGATAGTGAAAATGACAATAAAAGGTTAGCAATAAAAGACTTTGCTGTGGTAATTCCGCAGGAAAGAGAACAACATCAAAGAAGTACAGGTTTATGGTTTAGAGATGAATCCTCATTACCTNCATTTACGCTTGAGGAAGTATCACAAGGATTTTTTGCTAATCCTAATATTGTAGTTAGATCTGAAAAGATTGATGAAAAGGGAAAGAAAATAATTCTTTCAAGGGAAGAATCAATTGAAAAAGTTTCACAAGCTGTATATGTTGTAGAAGGTGCTAATCTAATCAGAAATGAATATGGAAACAGATTNTTTGCTGACTTCTTCTTTTTTATAACTGGTTTTCATGGATTTCACGTATTCTCAGGTGTAGTTATTAATGTAATTATCTTCCTTAATGTTATTCTTGGTACGTANGAAAGNAGAGGACATTATGAAATGGTTGAGAAAGTTGGGCTTTATTGGCACTTTGTTGATTTGGTTTGGGTATTTGTATTTACATTTTTCTATTTAGTATAATTTTATGGGACAACACGCGCACAAGCTAGAAATTTTTAGAGGTTTAATTAAGTTTAAATCTAATGTTCAGAAGATTTGGGGGGTTCTAATTTTTCTTTCAATTGTTACTATAATTGAAGTTGCACTTGGAATTGTTAAGCCTGAAATTCTTATGACGACATTTTTAAGCATGAAGCTTATTAATTGGATTTTTGTCATACTGACAATCATCAAAGCATATTACATAACATGGGATTTTATGCACATGAGAGATGAAACCTTTGGTCTTCAAGCNTCTGTTGTTATAACCCTTATTTTTCTTATTGCATATTTAGCATTTATTCTTTTAGTTGAGGGAAATTATATTTATGATGTTATGTACGAAGGCTTTGTTAGCTGGGATTTTTAATATTTAANTTTTTTGAAAAAGTACTTAGTTCTTATTGTACTATTTGTACTGCCATTGGTTGCTTACTTGTTTTTTGCTTCTGGTATTAATAATTTTGCTAAACTTCCTGTATTAACTAATAACATAGAAGAGTTAGAGTTAATTACTAAAAAAGAGTTTAATAATAAGATTTCAATATTACTTTTTTTAGGCAATGANATTGAAAACAGAGAAGGAGATGCTCTNAATCTTAATCAAAAAATATATAAGAGATTTTATCAGTTTAAAGACTTTCAGTTTATATCGATTTCNCCNTTNGGNAATGAAAATAAATCTAAATTATTGAAAGAAAAATTATCTTCAGGAACTAATACTGATATGAAAAATTGGAGCTTTATTCATCTTGACAAGGATAAGNTTAATGAGTTGTTTTTAAGCTTAAACACNAATCTTGAATTAGATGANAATTTGAGTTCACCATATGCTTATATAATTGATAAATTTTCATCTCTCAGAGGAAGAGATGATTNAGATGGCATAAAATTTGGTTATGATTCAAGATCTGTTGCTGATATNAATAACAANATGCTNGATGATGTAAAAATTATANTAGCAGAATACAGATTAGCATTAAAAAAGAATAATATTTTTAAAGAACAATAATCTTGAAGAATAAAAAATATATAGGNCTTTTAGTTATAATTGTAGTTTTTGCAATTTGGTTTGTTCCAAAAATTAAAAATAGAGTTGAATCAAGTAGAGTAGTTGANTCAAATCGAACAGAAGAAATAAGTCAATCTTCNAAACTTTCATTTATTAAATTAAACGGTGAATCTCGAAAAGTGCCTGAATTTATTTTTACTAATCAAGACAACCGATTTATATCAAATGAAGATTTTTTAGGTAAAGTATATGTNGCTGAATTCTTCTTTACNTCTTGTCCATCAATTTGTATTGAAATGAATCAAAACATGAAAATTCTTGATGAAGAGTTTGCTGATCGTGATGATTTTGGTATTGCGTCATTTACTATTGATCCAATAACAGANACNCCTAAAGTTTTGAAAGAATATTCAGAAAGGTTAAATGTAAAATCCCAGAATTGGCATTTTTTAACTGGAAAAATAGATGATGTTTATGAANTGTCNAATAGCGGATTTAATATTTTTGCTGGAGTAAACCCAGCTGTTGCCGGAGGTTTTGAGCATCAAGGTTTTTTTGCTCTAATTGATAAGAACGGCTATATTCGTTCTNGAAGAGATGCTAATGGTAANCCTATAGTTTACTATTTAGGAATAACTTCATCGGGAGCTAGTCAGCAAGGTATAGATATGATTAAAGA
>NZOB01000027.1 GCA_002693085.1 Flavobacteriaceae bacterium
TTTCAAAATCTTTTATAGATTCTGACCTAATATCATGAACAGGTGAATTGATATTAGTGTCTAGCTCAAAAGCTAGAAATGACGAAACCATTTTTTCTTTTAAAGACATACTATATTTATATCCAATCGTAACCTTTTTCTTCTAACTCCAAAGCAAGTTCTTTATTCCCAGATTTTGCAATTTTTCCATCTTGTAAAACATGAACATAGTCAGGAATGATATGGTCTAAAAGTCTTTGATAGTGTGTAATAATTACTATTGCATTTGAACTGCTTTTTATTTTATTTACACCATTTGCAACAATCCTTAATGCATCAATATCAAGACCAGAATCAGTTTCATCTAATATTGCTAATGATGGTTCAAGCATAGCCATTTGAAAAATTTCATTTCTCTTTTTTTCACCACCAGAAAAACCTTCATTTAATGACCTTGAAAGAAACTTTGAATCAATTTCAAGCATATTAGCTTTATCTCTAATTTTTTTTAACATTTCATTAGCAGCCATTTCTTTTTCTCCTCTAGCTTTTAAATTTGAATTTATAGCTGTTTTGATAAAGTTAGTAACTGTAATTCCAGGGATTTCAACAGGATATTGAAAGGACATAAAAATTCCTCTGTTTGCTCTTTCTTCAGCAGATAAATCCTCAATATTTTCATCTTTATAAAAAATAGAACCTTTAGTAACTTCATAATCTTCGTTACCAGCAATAACAGATGACAAGGTGCTTTTACCTGATCCGTTTGGACCCATAATCGCATGAATTTCTCCTGGTTTTACATCCAAATTTAAACCCTTAAGGATTTCTTTTCCGTCTATACTTACATGTAAATCTTTGATTTCTAACATAACTATTATTTTAACCTACTGAACCTTCTAAGGATATCTCAAGTAATTTTTGAGCCTCAACTGCAAATTCCATTGGTAATTTATTCAGAACTTCTTTACTAAAACCATTTACAATTAATGCAATAGCTTTTTCTGTATCAATACCTCTTTGATTACAATAAAAAATTTGATCTTCTCCAATCTTGCTTGTAGTTGCTTCATGTTCTATTTGAGCTGTTTTATTTTTTGCTTCAATGTATGGAAACGTATGTGCTCCACAATTATTTCCCATAAGTAATGAGTCACATTGAGAAAAATTTCTTGCATTTTCAGCATTATTGCCAATTCTAACAAGTCCCCTGTAACTGTTCTGAGATTTTCCAGCTGATATTCCTTTCGATATAATTGTACTTTTAGTGTTTTTACCAAGATGAATCATTTTAGTTCCTGTATCAGCTTGCTGATAATTATTAGTTACAGCAATTGAATAGAATTCACCAATACTGTTATCTCCTTTTAAAATACATGAAGGATATTTCCATGTAACTGCAGATCCAGTTTCAACTTGAGTCCATGATATTTTAGAGTTCTTATGACATAAACCTCTTTTAGTAACAAAATTAAATACCCCTCCTTTACCTTGTTTATTCCCAGGATACCAGTTTTGAACAGTAGAGTATTTAATTTCTGCATTATCAAGCGCAATTAATTCTACAACTGCAGCATGTAATTGGTTTTCATCTCTAGAAGGTGCTGTACACCCCTCAAGATAACTTACATAACTGTCCTCATCAGCAATAACTAAAGTTCTTTCAAATTGTCCAGTACCTGCTTGGTTAATTCTAAAGTATGTAGATAATTCCATTGGGCATTTTACNCCNTTNGGNATGTANCAAAAAGANCCNTCAGAAAANACAGCNGANTTTAGAGCAGNANANAAATTATCTNTNNTTGGAACAACAGTTCCTAAATATTTTTTTACAAGATCTGGATGTTCTTGAATTGCTTCTGAAATTGAACAAAAAATAATTCCCTTTTTGGACAAAGTTTCTTTGAAAGTTGTAGCAACTGAAACAGAGTCCATTACAATATCAACAGCAACTCCAGCAAGTTTTTTTTGTTCATCAATAGAAATCCCAAGTTTATCAAAAGTTTTTAAAAGTTCAGGATCAACTTCATCAAGACTATCATATTTTGCCTTAGTCTTAGGCGCNGAGTAATAAGAAATGTCCTGGAATTCTGGTTTTTTATACGTAACATTTGGCCATTCTGGTTCTTCCATTTTTTCCCACGCTTCAAANGCGCTTANTCTCCAATCAGTCATCCACTTTGGTTCGTTCTTCTTTTCAGAAATTTTACGAACAATATCTTTGTTAAGGCCAACAGGAAATGTTTCAGATTCAATTTCAGTTGTAAATCCGTATTGATACTCCTGTTGTTCTAATTCTTTCTTTAATTCTTCTTCAGTATATGCCATATCTTTTATAATGAAAAACTTTCACCACAACCGCATGTTCTACTTGCGTTTGGATTNATAAAAACAAATCCTTTACCATTCAAACCTCCAGAGTAGTCAAGTGTTGTTCCAACNAAATACAAAAAGCTTTTTTTATCTATTGCAATTTTAATACCATTGTCTTCAAAAATCTTATCAGATTCTGAGGAAATTTTATCAAATTTAAGTTCATATGAAAGTCCAGAACAGCCACCACTTTTTACACCAACTCTAATAAAATCAACAGATGGATCATAGCCATCATCTTTCATTAATTTGGCAGCTTCAATTCTAGCTTTGTCAGCAACTTTAATNATATTTTGCAAATATAACTCTTTAATAAATAATTATAATCTAAATTTGAATTTCATTTAAGTTCAATTATCATACCAAAAAAGCATAACTATATGGGAGAAAAAGATCAAAAATTTACAAGTTTAGATCAAATTGGAGAGTTTGGTTTAATTGATATTTTAACTCAAGATTTTGATACAATTAATGATTCAACTATTCTCTCTGTTGGCGATGATGCAGCNGTTGTGNATTATNAAAAAGAAAAAACACTTATTTCTACTGATATGNTAGTTGAAGGAGTTCATTTTGATCTTTCGTATTTTCCTCTTAAACATCTGGGCTATAAATCCATTGTTTCATCGATTTCAGATATATGNGCAATGAATGGTGTTTGTAATCAAGTNACAGTTTCTATTGCAGTTTCAAATAGATTTAATTTAGANTCTTTAAAAGAGCTGTATTCNGGGNTAAAAGTTGCTTGCAAAAANTATNGNNTTGATNTAATTGGAGGTGATACAACTTCTTCAAANAAGGGNCTAATTATNTCAGTTACNGCAATTGGAACACCTAGTAAAAANGGNTTTGTTCCNAGATCTGGNGCAAATAAAAANGATTTAATTGTTGTTNCTGGTAGTTTAGGTGGAGCATATCTTGGATTACAGGTANTGGAGAGAGAAAAACAAGTTTTTCTTGTAAATCCTGAAAGTAAACCAGATTTGAGTAGTTATAAAAATTTGGTTCACAAACAACTTAGACCTGAAGCTAGGCAAGATATAATTAAATTTTTTGAAGATTCTGATATTAAACCTACCTCCATGATAGATATATCAGATGGTCTCTCTTCGGAAATAATTCATATATGTAAAAATTCAAATAAAGGATGTTCCATATATGAAGATAAGCTACCAATTGATAACGATACTATAGAAACTTGTAAAGAATTTAATCTAGAATCTACAACTATAGCTCTTTCTGGAGGTGAAGAATATGAATTATTATTCACAGTAAAACCAGATAAACTTAAGGACTTAGAAAAAAACCCAGATTTATCAATAATAGGTCATATTAATTCAAATAAAGAGATGAATTTGGTTACAAAATCTGGAAAAAATATTCCAATCAAATCTATGGGTTGGAAATCTTTTTGATTTACTTAGGAAGAATAAATAAATCTTCCACTTTACATTTTAGTGTTTTGGCAATCTTTAATGCAAGAACTGTTGANGGTACATAAATACCATTTTCAATAGCATTTATACTTTTTCTTGAAACATCTGCATTTTCTGAAAGTTCTTGCTGAGTCATACCAGCAGACTTTCTCATTTGCTCAAGATTATTTATAAGATTTTTATGATTTGTTCCCAAGATATTTAAATGATAAGTGTAAAAATTAATGACATACTGCTATTTTTTTTCAAAATTATCTACAGCATCAGTTAATTCACTTCCAGTATTTGGATATAAATATCCTGCAATTAATTGGCCAATACCAATCAGCCCTACTAAANCCCCAACTCCTTCTAATACTCTTCCTAAAGCAAACCAACCCAAAAAATAAAGTCCTAAACCAACAAAAATTGAGATAACTCCACTTCTTCTATAATCGATTGGTTGTTTCTTCCTTTCGTCAAAAATTGTTAAAAGTTGATCTAGTTTTGACTTATCTTCAAGATGTTTTGATATTTCTAGTATTGTTGCTCTTTTGTTTTTTGCATCATGGTATAACCAAAGAAATATAGCTATGGGGATAATTATACCAGTAAGCATTCCAAATAATGGAATTAATTCAATTAAAGTTGAATCTGAATGTATTCCAAATATTAGCACAAGTTCATTCATNTTTTATATAATTTTAAATGTAACGCAAACTTAACATTTTTTTTAAAATGATACGCAAAGGTTACATTATTTTTTTAATATTAGTTTAATTCAAACTCAGCCATTACGGGATAATGATCTGAAAGCAGTGCTGTTTCTTCATCATTAAATACTGAAGAATTACTACATTTTTTTGCCAATTCAGGACTTACCATTATATAATCAATTCTTCGTTGATTCTTCTGAAAATCTTGAAGAGATTTGTAAGCTCCTAAATGTACCTTTGCAGGATAAGTATATCGGTCTTGTGTTTTTACAAATCGTTGTGTTACATCGATTAAAGGGTAAGCTATATATGATGCCATTACACTATAATCAAATTCATTATCAAACAAGTTGTTATTTGCTTTATTATTAAAATCACTCATTCTTATATTTTTCAACAAATTTGGATTAGCTATATCTGTATCGCCATCNAAAGGAGAATGTGAGTTGAAATCTCCTAANACCATAAAAGANTTATTATTTATTGAAGCAATTTTTGAAATAATGATTTCACTTTCTTTAACTCTAAAATCACGATCTTTTGGGCTCAANTGAATAACAAAAAAATCGATACCAAAAGTTTCACAATGCAACATNCCATGCCAAAGGCCTTCTAATACTTTTTCTTTAACAATAATTGGGTTAACTGANGTTAGACCAACTGAATGACAGTTGTCTTTAAGAATAACCACATAGTTATGTCCCCACTTTTTAGCATCTTNAAGTAAAGTCTCTTCGTTATAACCACAAAGTTCTTGAAGGGCAACCACATCTGGTTTTTGATCATTAAACCAGTCAATCACATTGTTTTTNCGTTCTATATCTTTTCTAAAATCAAACCCATTCCAAATATTATATGATATTACTTTTAAAGTTTTTGTTTGGGCATGTAGGCCAGTACCCAATAGGCAAAGAACTATGACCAAAACTTTTTTCATAAAATTTCTTGTCATAGTTTTAATTCATTATTGATTCAATCTCGTCTGTAAGAATTGGAATATTTTCCATGAGATTTGTTGGATTGCCCTCAGAATTAATAACTACATCATCCTCTAGTCTTATTCCAAAATCTTCTTCTTTAATATATATTCCTGGTTCAACGGTAAGTACCATATTCTTTTCAAAAGGAACTTTTAAATCGCAATAATCGTGAGTATCTAAGCCTAGGTGATGAGATGTNCCATGGCTAAAGTATTTTTTATANGCAGGTTTCTTTTTGGTTTCATTTTGAACATCTGCCTTGTCTAATAGTTTAATTCTCAAAAGTTCAGAAGTCATAATTTTACCAACTTCTATATGATAATCATGCCATAATATGCCTGGTCTTAGAAGCTTTGTCGCTTCATTTTTTACATTTAAAACTGCATTGTAAATTGTCTTTTGTCTTTCACTAAATCTACCATTTACTGGTATTGTTCTAGTCATATCACTGGAGTAATTTGCATATTCAGCAGCTACATCCATTAATACTATTTCACCATCTAAACATTGTCTATTATTATCTACATAATGTAAAAAATTTGAGTTTCTNCCTGATGCAATAATTGGACTGTAAGCAAATCTTTTAGATCTGTTTTTTAAAAATTCATGAGATAATTCAGCTTCAATTTCATACTCCCAAACACCAGGTTTAACAAATTTTAAAACTCTTTCAAATCCTTTTTTTGTTATATCACATGCTTTTTTTATCAGTTCTATCTCAATATCATCTTTTATAGATCTTTGTTTTTGAAGAATAGGGTTACTTTTTTTGAACTTTANACCTCCAATNGTCTTTAATTTTTCTATAAATCTATCCTCTCTTGTTTGAGTTTCAACATTCTGCCTATAATGCTCATTAGTATTTATGTATACAAAATCAGCTTCTTTAACTAAAATTTTTAAAATATCATCAAATTCANTAGTCCAAAAAACATTATTAATTCCNGANATATCTCTAGCTTGATTTTTTGTTAGCTTTTCACCTTCCCAATGAGTTATGTGATCATTAGTCTCTCTTATNAATAGCATTTCTTTATAATTCTCATTATTTGATTGAGGGAATAATACTAAAATACTTTCTTCTTGATCAATACCNCTTAAATAAAAAATATCTCTGTGTTGTTCAAAAGGTAAAACTGAATCAGCACTAATTGGATAAATATCATTAGAATTAAAAAAAGCTACGCTATTAGATTCTAGCTTATTAACAAAATTTTTACGATTTTTAATGAATAGGTTGCTGTCTATTTTACTGTATTTCATTTAAAATTGATATCATTCAAATTTAATAATTTAAAAATGATGAAAAATATAACATATNTAATAATCTTANTCTCTTTCATAANTTTTGGTCAAAATAATTTTACACCAGCTNAATTAATTGAGAAATCTGAAAATCAATATAAGTATGATTTACAAACCTCCATTGTAAAAAACATTGAATTTGTAAATATTGGACCTAGCGTAATGAGTGGTCGTGTAACAGATTTGGAAGTAAACCCTGAAGATACATCTGAATTTTATGTTGCATATGCATCCGGAGGTTTATGGCATACAATAAATAACGGGACCACATTTAATCCTGTAATGGACAATAGTATTACTCAAAATATTGGGGATTTCGCAGTTGATTGGGATTCAAAAACAATATATGTTGGAACAGGGGAGAGTAATTCATCCAGATCCTCCTATCCTGGTGTTGGAATCTTAAAATCTGAAGATAATGGAAAAAATTGGCAAAATGTTGGATTAAGAGACTCTCATCACATTAGTAGAATTATTATTAATCCAAAAGACAGTCAACATATTGTTGTTGCTGTTATTGGGCATTTATATTCAAAAAATAATCAAAGAGGAGTTTTTAATTCTTTTGATGGAGGAAAAACCTGGGTAAAATCACTCTTTTTAAATGATAATACTGGTGCAATTGATTTGGTTTATGACCCAGAAAACTTTAATGTGCAATATGCTGCATTTTGGGAAAGAAGCAGAACTGCATGGAATTTTATTGGAAGCGGAGATAATTCAGGAATTTATAAAACTGAAGATGGTGGTAAAAATTGGAAAAAGCTTACAACTAAAGATTCAGGATTTCCAACAGGTAATGGTGTTGGTAGAATTGGTTTAGCTATCTATGATTCTAGTGTTATATATGCTGTTTTGGATAATCAATTTAGAAGAAAAGAAGAAAAGAAATCCGAAGGAATTCAAAGATTAGATTTTAAAGATATGTCTAAACAAGATTTTATGAACTTGGATAATGACAAATTAAATTCATTTATAAGGCAAAATGGCTTTCCAAATGATTTAAATTCTAATGGATTAAAAACTAAAATTAATTCAGGTGAATTAAAACCAGTAGATGTTTATAAATTTTTGACTGATGCTAATGCTGAATTATTTGATACACCAGTAATCGGAGCTGAAGTGTATAAATCTGTTGATGGTGGTTTAACTTGGATTAAGCAAAATGATGAATATCTTGATGCAGTTTATAACAGCTATGGTTATTATTTTGGAAGAATACATGTGTCTCCAACCGATTCAAACCAAATATATATATATGGTGTGCCTATTTTAAAATCGAATGATTCTGGTAAAACATATAAAAGAATTGGGGCAAGTAATGTTCATGTTGATCATCATGATTTATGGATTAATCCAAAGAATACAAACCATTTGGTATTAGGAAATGATGGAGGCGTTAACATTTCTTATGATCAAGGTGATAATTGGATAAAATTGAACCAACCCTCAGTAGGTCAGTTTTATGCAATTAATGTAGACAACTCAGATCCATATAATGTGTACGGAGGGTTGCAAGATAATGGAGTATGGATGGCTAAAAACACTTCATTAGAATCACCATCTTGGTATGAATCGGGACATAATAATTGGACAAAAATTATGGGCGGTGATGGTATGCAAATTCAAAT
>NZOB01000028.1 GCA_002693085.1 Flavobacteriaceae bacterium
GGTTTTTTTGTTAATGAAATTCAAAAAATGTTAATTAATGAAGAAATTCATATAGCTGTACACAGTCTAAAAGATCTTCCTGTTGAAAACAATGAACTTCTTAAGCTTAGCGCAATTTTAAAAAGAGCAAATCCACAAGATGTTTTAATTAGTAAAAACAAAAAACAATTAAAAGATTTCAGTTCTAATGATATTATTGGATCATCTTCATTAAGAAGAAAAGCTCAATTATTAAAAATAAATCCAAATTTAAATATTGTTGACATAAGAGGAAATATAGATACTAGGATCAATAAAATGATAAAAGGTGAATTTGATGGATTAATATTGGCTGCCGCTGGGGTTGAAAGACTAGGCTTACAAAAACATATTGCAGAATATTTAGAAATATCAAAATTTTTAAACGCACCGGGTCAAGGAGCTATAGCTGTTGAAATAAAAAAAAGCAATCATGAATTAATGGATATAACTTCCTCCATTAATGATGAACACACAAAAATTACAACATCTGCTGAAAGATTATTTATGAAATCTATGGGTGGTGGATGTAATTATCCAATAGCTGCATATTCTTATATAAAAAATGATAAAATCTTTCTTGATGGTTTAGTTATAAGTCTTGACGGAAAGAAGCATGTAAGATCATCAGCAAAAGAAAATATAAAAGATTGGAATCATTTAAGCGATAAACTTTCTGAAAAGTTTTTTAATCAAGGTGTTGAAGAAATTTTAAATGAAATTAGAAATGCAAGTTCTTAGAAATATTCCAATTGTTACTACAAATGAGTTCTACTCAGAAGGATTTTCAAGACTTACTGAAAACGGGGCCAAAGTTTATCATTTTCCAATGATAAGAACAAGTAGTATCAATATTAATGTAGATACTGAAAGCTTCACTTGCCTAATTTTTACTTCTAAGAATGGAGTTAAATATTTTTTTAAAAACAATAAAAAAATAGCAACTAAAAAAATCATTACAATAGGAAATAAAACTGCTGAGGAGTTGAAAAAATATGGCTTTGAAGCAGATTATATATGCTCTAGAAATTATTCAAATGAAATGTCAAATGAGCTAAAAACAAACAATGTTTTATTAAATCAAAAGTCATTATTAATCCAAGGAAATCTTTCTGATAATTCTCTATTTGATGAATTGAAAAAGTTTACTAGCATTGAAAAACTAATTGTTTATAAAACAAACTATAATACAACAAAAGATTCAAAACTAGATGATTTAGTTAATGATAACCCGTACGTTATTTTTACCAGTCCATCTTGCTTTGAGGCGTTTAATAATCTTTATGAAACAAGAAAGATTAAACTTATCAGTATTGGAAAAACAACAACATCATATATAGAAAGTAAAGGATTTGAAACAACAACTACCGCTAAGATGCAAACCTATGAGGGAATTTCTCAGGCAATTATAGATTTTTTTAAAAAAAAGAAACAATGAATTATCCACAATCAAGATTAAGGCGACTTAGATATAATAAAATTGTTAGAGAAATGTTTGAAGATATTAATATTCTTCCAAAGGATTTAATTTATCCAATTTTTGTTTGTGAGGGGGAAAATATAAAAAATAAAATAGGTTCATTAGATGGTCAATACCAAATTTCCATAGATAATGTTATTAAACTTTGTGAAAAATTAATTGATTTAAATATTAACAAAATACTTTTATTTGGCGTTGTAAAAGAAAAAGATGAAACTGGTGATATTTCATGCAATTCTGAAAGTATAATTCCAAAGGCTGTCAAAGAAATAAAAAAAAGATTTGGAAACAAACTCCTAATTATCGCTGATGTATGTAACTGTAGCTATACAACACATGGGCACTGTGGAACGATAAAAAATAATGATGTTGATAATGATTTAACTAACAAAACGCTTGCTAAACAAAGTTTGATTTTAGCTTCTTCTGGTGTTGATATAATTGCTCCCTCTGACATGATGGACGGAAGAGTAAAATCTATAAGAGAAATACTGGATAAAAACGGATTTGAAAAAATACCTATTTTCCCTTATTCAATAAAATATTCATCATCATTTTATGGACCCTTCAGAGATGCGGTTAATAGTGATTTTGCTGGAGGAAAAAGAGAAACTCATCAAATGAATTTCAAAAATTCATTTGAATTTATAAGAGAGATTGAACAAGATTTAAATGAAGGAGCTGATGCTGTAATAATAAAACCTGCCTTGTCATATCTTGATATAATAAGTAAAGTCAAGAGCAAATTTAATGTACCAATAATTGCATACAATGTTAGTGGTGAATATTCAATGGTTAAATCCTCAGCAAAAAATAATCATATAAACGAAATGGAAGTTATTATTGAAATAATGTGTTCAATGAAAAGAGCAGGAGCTGATTCAATGATAACATATCACGCAATTCAAATAGCTGAATTTTTAAAAAATAATAATGTATAAGAAAAGTAAAATTGCTTTTAATGTTGCAAAAGAAAAAATCCCCGGAGGCGTAAACTCCCCTGTTAGAGCTTTCAAGAGTGTCAATAGTAGTCCAATTTTTTTTAAGAAAGGTATTGGCAGTAAAATGATAGATATTGACAATAACGAATATATTGACTGTATTTCATCTTGGGGTCCATTAATTTTTGGACACTGTAATAATGAAATTATTAAATCTGTAAATGAAGCTGTAATAAATGGTGCAACATTTGGAGCTTGTACACCAATTGAAACTGAAATGGCAGAGAAAATTATTGAATATGTTCCATCTATAGAAAAAGTAAGAATGGTTAACTCTGGAACCGAGGCTACTATGAGTGCTATAATATTGGCAAGAGGTTTTACAAAAAAAGAGTTAATTATTAAATTTTCTGGAAACTATCATGGCCATGGCGATAGTTTTTTAATTAAAGCCGGATCTGGAGCATTTACATTAGGTTTACCTGATAGTCCGGGTGTAACTAAAAATACGGCAAAAGACACATTAACTGCAGAATTTAACAGTCTAGAATCTGTTGAGAAATTGTTTGTTGAAAATTCAGAAAATATTGCTGCAGTGATTGTTGAACCTATTGCTGGTAACATGGGTTTAGTTATTCCGGAAAAAGGTTTTTTAGAAGGTTTAAGAAAACTTTGTAGTACTTATAATTCTGTCCTGATTTTTGATGAAGTAATGACTGGATTTAGAGTTTGTAAAGGTGGAGCTCAAGAATTATATGGTGTTAAACCTGACATTACAACTTTAGGAAAAATAATTGGTGGAGGCCTTCCTGTTGGGGCATATGGTGGTAAAAAGGAGATAATGAATATGCTTGCTCCAGAAGGACCTGTTTATCAAGCTGGAACTTTATCCGGAAACCCACTTGCTATGAGTGCTGGACTAACCACGTTAAGAATGCTTAATGAAAATGTTTATTCAAAGCTTGAAGAAATTTCAAATGAAATACAAGTTGGTTGGGAAAAAAACATTAAAGAAACTGATACTAACGCTTGTATTTCAAGAGTTGGATCTATGATGACTTTATTTTTTACTAATCATAAAAGTATTAGAAATTATAGTGATGCACTAGAATGCGATACAACTATGTATGCAAAATATTTTCAATTAATGCTTGATATGGGTATTTACTTACCACCCTCGCAATATGAAAGTTTATTTTTGTCTTCAGTTATGACTGAAAATGATATTGAAAAATTAATAAGTTCAAATAGAAAAGCACTAGAAATATTAAAAAATGAATAGAATTTTACTAGATACCATTAATAGAAAAAATACATCCAGACCACCCGTATGGTTTATGAGACAAGCTGGAAGAATTCTACCATCTTATAGAGAGCTTAAAAAAAGTCATCATTTTTATTCAATGATGAAAGATAAAGAATTAGCAACTGAAGTAACATTACTTCCAATTAATGATTTAAAAGTAGATGCTGCAATATTATTTTCAGACATACTAGTAATACCTGATGCAATGGGACTCGAATTGGATTTTACTTCAAACGGTCCAAAATTTTCTAATGCTTTAAAAAATACAGGCAATAATAAAATTAAATACGATCCATCAAAGCTTGGTTATGTTTATGATAACATAAAAACAATTAAAAATAAAAACAATGATATTCCGTTAATCGGATTTTGTGGAGGACCACTAACCACATTTTTATTTATGTTCAGAGCTACTGAAAATAATAAAAGCTTCAAAGATGCTATAAAGTTTTTTTATAGTAATAGAAAAGAAAGTATAAAAATACTAGAACAAATTACTGAAGCATCAATAGATTATGCTAAAAATCAAGTTTTAAGTGGTATAGAAGTTTTTCAGTTATTTGAAACATATTGTGGAGCAATTCCATATGAACTTTATGAAGAACTCATATTACCGTTTTCAAAAAAAATATTGAATTCAGTAAAGGAAATGAATTGTCCTAATATTTTTTTTCCAAAAGATTTCTCACTGGGTTTAAAAAGTATTAATAATGATATATGTGATTTTGTTAGTATTGATTGGCATATGTCTTTAAATAATGCACGGTATTTGGTAGATAGTAGTGTTGGAATTCAGGGAAACATGGATCCAAGGATCTTATACTATGATTTAGATAAGATTGAAAAATATTTGCAATCATGTATTGAATTTGGATCAAATAATAATGATTGGATTTTTAATCTTGGTCATGGTTTTTTACCAGATATTGATTATAAAAAAGCTCAGTTTGTAGTAGAATGGATAAAAAAAACTAATTGGAATAGATAAATGTTAAGTAAAAAGGAATTATTAAAAAAATACAATCAATCGGGACCTAGATATACTTCTTACCCACCTGCTACATTTTTTGATTCAAAATTTTCTAATTCAGATCACGAAAGACACATCATTGAATCTAATAATGAAANTCCGAAAAATATATCCATATATATTCATATTCCTTTTTGCCCTCAAATTTGTCATTTCTGTGGNTGTACAACTGAATCCGGATACACTAAACCTTTTTTAGAAAGATATGTAGATGCTGTGATTAAAGAAATTGATCATGTAGCAAAAAAAATTGATAAAAAAAGAAAAGTTACCCAAGTTCATTGGGGAGGAGGAACTCCTAATGCAATTTCATACAGATATATTGAAAGGATTACTAATAAACTTTATGATGAATTTGAATTTGCTTCCGTTTATGAAATGGCTATTGAATGTAATCCAGCTCATTTAGAATTTAGACATATAGAATTACTGAAAAAGTTTGGTTTTAATCGTATCTCTCTAGGGATTCAAGATTTTAGAAATGATGTATTAGAAGCAATTAACAGAAAACCCTCTAAACATCCTATAGAAAAAATTGTTTCAAAAATAAAAAGCGAAGGCTTTACAGGTACTAATATTGATTTAGTATATGGACTCCCTTTGCAAACAGTTAGTAGTTTTAAAAATACAGTTGAAAGAGCAATTGAATTAAAAACCGAAAGATTAGTAACCTTTTCATATGCACATGTACCATCTGTTCTCCCTAGACAAAAAATATTAGAAAAAATTGGCTTTCCTAGTTCTAATGATAAAGCTTCTATGTATGAAAATTCATATAAAAAATTTGTAAACTCTGGATATATCTCTATTGGAATGGATCATTATTCTCTTCCAGAAGATGAATTTGCTGTTGCTTTGAAAAATAAAAATTTACATAGAAATTTTCAAGGATATTGCACAAGAGAAACGACAGGTCAAGTTTATGCATTTGGAGCTTCAGCTATTTCACAATTAAATTCAGCTTACAGTCAAAATATTAAAAATGCTGCACAATATATAAAAGCAATTGAAGCAAATAATTTGGCAATCTTTAGAGGCTATAGTGTAACAAAAGAACAAAAAGTAATAAGAGATGTAATTAATAATTTAATGTGTAATTATTACGTTGACTTTAACAATATTGCTAATAACAATAAAATAAGCATTAATGAATTATATGAAATAATAGATTTTTCATATGAAAATTTTGATGATTTTATTGAAGATGGAATCTTAGAAATAGAAAATGAGAAAGTTAATGTATTTGAAAATGGCAGATTATTTACTAGAAATATTGCTATGAAATTCGACCCATTAGTTAAAAAAAATATTGGAACATATTCAAAAACAATCTAATGAAAGGATTCTTAATGATAAACTTAGGTTCACCTGATAGCACATCAATTCCTGATGTTAAAAAGTACTTAGACGAATTTTTAATGGACAAAAGAGTTATTGGAAAAAGCTACTGGTTCAGATGGTTTTTAGTAAAGGTGATAATTCTTAACACTAGACCAAGAAAATCAGCAAAGGCCTATAAAAAGATTTGGTGGAAAGAAGGATCTCCTTTAATTGTATTGTCAAGAAGATTATTTGAAAAAGTTAAAAAGCTTGTAAAAATTCCTGTTGCTTTAGCTATGAGATATGGTTCTATTAGTATAGTTAAAGGATTAAAGGAGCTAAATGATTGTGGTGTAAAAGAAGTGATTGTATTACCATTATACCCTCACTATGCGATGTCATCTTACGAAACAGTAGTTGAAAAAGTAAAGAAAGAAGTTAGGCTAAATTTTCCTGACTTAAAACTTAAAATTATCAGTCCCTTTTACAATAATAAAAATTATATAAAACTATTAAGCAACAAGATTAGTAAAACCATTAAAAATATTGAATATGATCATATCTTATTTTCATATCATGGAATTCCTGTTAGTCATTTAAAAATTTCTGATTCTACTAACAAACATTGCTATAAAGTTAAAAATTGTTGTTCTGTAAATTCAGAAGCTCACAAAACATGCTACAAACATCAAGTTTTACAAACAACAGAGTTGGTTGTGAAAGAATTAAATATTGATAATAGTAAATACAGTAATGCATTCCAATCCAGACTTCCCAATGAAGCTTGGCTGAAACCATACACAGATGACGAATTGGTTAGACTAGCAAAAAACGGAATAAAGAATTTAGTTATTGTAACACCTGCATTTGTCACAGATTGTCTTGAAACATTGGAAGAGATTGCTATGGAAGGAAAAGAAGAATTTTTAGAAGCTGGTGGAGAAAATTATCATTATGTTCCCTGTTTAAACGATGACGATGATTGGTCAAAATTAATAGCAAGCTGGGCAAAATAAAACAATGAGCTATCTAGTATTAAAAACCATTCACCTTATAGCAGTCGTTTGTTGGTTTGCAGGTTTGTTCTATATGGGCAGACTATTTATATACCATAAAGAAGCTGAAAAAAAAGAAACATTAGAAAAAAATATATTACAAAATCAATATAAGATAATGGCCAATAGATTAATGTATATAATAACATGGCCATCTACTATAATTACAAGTTTTTTTGGATTTTATATGCTTTATGAAAACAGTAGTTTAATAAGTTTAAACTGGATGAAGGTTAAATTAGTTTTTGTATTCATATTAATTTCTTACACTTTTATAACACAAGCCTTGTTAAATCAACTAAATAAACACAAAATAAAGTTTAATGATTTTACACTCAGAATTTGGAATGAAATTGCAACTTTACTACTAATATCTATAATATCCCTAGCAGTTTTAAAATCATCTATTTCTTGGCTAAATTCAATACTTATTTTTATAGCTATTGGTATAACGCTTATGCTATTAATTAGATTATATAAATTTTTATTGAAAAGAAATTAACTAAAAACTTTTTTTGAAAAGTTATAAGCAGATTCAAAATTAAGTGGATTAATACTTGTAACTAGTCTTTTAGATTCTATAAAGTTTATAATTTTTTCTGTTGGCAAATTACCCATCAATTTTTCACTAGCCATTGGACAACCGCCAAAACCCTTAATTACGCCATCAAACCTACGGCAACCATTTTCAAATGCAGAGTTTATTTTACTTAGACCTTCAGAAGGCAAAACATGAAGATGAGCTCCAAACTCTACATCACTATATTGATTAGTTAAAATTTTAAATATCTTACCGATATTATCATTTGTAGCAATACCAATTGTATCGCTTAAAGAAATTATCTTAACACCCATTCCTATTAAAAAAGAAATATAATTCATAACAATATCAATGTCCCATGGCTCACCGTATGGATTACCAAACGCCATTGAAAGATAAACAACCAATGATTTAGATTTCTTCTGACATTTATTTATTAAATAATCTAAAACAAACTTAGAATCTTCAATTGAACGATTTGTATTACGATTTTGAAAGATTTCAGAAATTGAGAAAGGATAACCTAAGTGAGTTATCTTTTCAAAACATAAAGCATCATCAGCTCCTCTTTTGTTTGCAACAATAGCCAATAAATTTGTATTGTATTTTGTATCAATTCCATCAATAACCAAACTAGTATCTTTCATTTGAGGTATAGCTTTTGGAGACACAAAACTTCCAAAATCGATCGTATGAAAACCTACACTCATCAAAGAATTGATATATCTAATTTTCATTTCGGTTGGAATAAATTGTTTTATTCCTTGCATTGCATCTCTTGGACATTCAATAATATCAATGTGTTCTTTCGCCATTAAATCAAAATATATAATGCAATTAATAAATAAATAACGGACTGTAAATATTTAAAAAATTTATTGTTAATAAAACCATCGATATAACCTTTAATACTACCAGAAAATAATGAAATTGATACAAAAATAAGGGTAGCAATAATCCAAAAAATTAATCCTAAAACTAGAAACTGGAGACTGATTTTCATTGAATCATGAAATATAAACCCTGGAAATAGAGCTATAAAAAATAAACTAACTTTTGGGTTTAATATATTCATCATTAAACCTGTAAAAAAACTACTTCGAATTGATTTTTTAGTTTGATATTCATTATTCTTTTTAAAAAGTGTTAGAAAAAACAAAAAAATAAAGAATAAGAAACCAAAATATTTTATAATGTTAGAAAACAACTCATTTGAATTGATAATAGCTGAAATCCCAAAAACAACTAACAAAGTATGAAAGAAAAGACCAGATGTCAGACCAAATGACAATTTAACACCTTCACTCTTTCCTTCAGATATGCTTTTAATAAAAACATATAGGATATCTGGACCTGGTGAGATGGTCAGAAAAAAAACTGAAAAAATAAATGTAACTATAACATCAATTTGCATAATTTTTGTTTCAATCTAGTAATAATTTTTAATATAAAATTTACAATTCCAAATGAACAAAATTGACAACTTACTTTCTGAGATTTCTGAAACTAGAAATTCCTTACTTAACCACTCAATTTATGGTAAATTAAATGATATTAAATCGATATCAAAGTTTATGGAAATTCATGTTTTTGCAGTTTGGGACTTTATGTCACTCGCGAAAGCTCTTCAAAAAAATTTAACCTGTGTTGAAACTCCATGGTATCCTACAAAAGATAAAGTTTCAAGAAGATTAATTAATGAAATAGTTTTAGGTGAAGAAAGTGATATCGATCAAAACAATAATCCAGTTAGTCATTTTGAACTGTATGTTGAATCAATGAATAAAATTGGTTCTGACACAAGTAAAATACATCAATTTGTTGATGAAATTATTGAAACTAAATCTCATACAAAAGCTATTGAAAAATGTTCAATTCCTAATGGTATTAGTGATTTTTTAAATTTTACATTTGAGACGATAGAATCCAACAAACCACATATTATTGCAAGTGTATTTACTTTTGGAAGAGAAGATTTAATTCCTGATATGTTTATCAATATTGTTAAGACTTTAAATGAAAACAACGAAACAAAAATCGGAGATCTTCTTTATTATTTGGAAAGACATATTGAAATGGATGGAGATGAGCATGGTCCGATGGCTCTTCAAATGATTTCTGAACTTTGTAAAGATGATGATGAAAAATGGAAAGAAGCTACAGCAATGTCTAAAAAAGCTTTAGAAATGAGGATAAAACTATGGGATTACATTGAAAATCACTTAAATTAAAATATCTCCTATTGATTTAATACTTAAAAAATTAATTTTAATTAATCTTGACAATAGTTCATCTAAATATTTAGAACCTATTGGACCCCAGCCCTCATTATCTAGACCATGAAGATTTAAAATAAGCCATCCTCCATTAGAATTTAAAAAATCATTTATAGAATTTTCTACAAAGTTGTTACATAATCCTGGGCCATGACTCCATGTTCCGAGTCTTAATTTAGAATATTTATTGGGTATTTCATTTGAAAAATTTCCATTAAGTACAAGCCAGCCACCAGTTCTTATTGCTTTCACCTTTTTTAAAAGATATTTATCTAGACTGTTATTTGAAGCATTGTATGGGTAGTGAAAAACAGAATTTGAAATAGAAAAACCATCTAAATTATCTTCAAAATAATCTAAACATTTATCTATGTTTGAAAAAGCTTTGTTGATTGGGATTTCAGTTAAATTTAAATGTTCCCAAGAATGAGGCATAATTTCATGTCCTTTTGATTTAATTTTATTCCAATCATCAAAATTCCCAAGTAAATTATTAGGCATCCATTTAGGATCACGATTAAAGGATTTCAAATGACCTGTGGCAATAACATTAATACTGGCCTTCAGGCCAAAATTCTCAAAAATCGCAGCTGTTTTATATGAAGATTTTTTAAATCCATCATCAAATGTTAAGGTTAAATAATGGGTATAAGCACTATTAAGTAAGTTTAAATTAACTCCAAAACTAGCAAGTGATGTTAATTTTAAAAAATTTCTTCTAATCATTTATTATATATAAACTAAGGAAAATAAATTTAAAACTCTTTACTATTTCTATAATCTAAAACACTCTCAGGAGGCTCAAAACTATTTAGGTGATCAATAGCTATTTTTTTTATTTCTTCTACTTTTTCTGGAAACTTATCTGCAATATTATGTTTTTCAGATGGATCAATATTTAGATTGAATAAAAGCGGTTCTTCTAAAACAATTTTTTTATTACTCCCCTTCGGATAATTGTAAGCGCCTTTAATTATAAAATGAGCTTTATATTCACCATATCGAATTGCATAAATTTCTCTTTCACGATAAAAAATTATTTTATTTCTTTTACTTGGTGCATGATCAAATAAAGTTTCTTTAATATTTACACCATCAATTACTCTATCCACCACTTTACTCGAATTAGATAAATCAAGAAATGTTGGAAATAGATCCATTGTAGATCCAATTTCATCAATTACACCTGGTTTAATATCACCTCCCCAAAAAATTCCAGGTACTCTATGACCACCTTCCCAAGTCATTCCTTTACCCTCTCTTAACAAACCTGCAGATCCACCATGATTTTTATAAGGTAGCCATGGTCCATTATCAGAGCTAAACACAACAATTGTATTTTTATCAAGGTCATTTTTCCTTAGCTCATTCATAATAATACCTACACCATGATCAATTTCTTCAATAACATCACCATAAAGACCTGCTTTACTCTTACCTATAAAATCATCAGACGCATAAATTGGAATATGTGGCATACTATGCGATAAATAAATAAAGAATTTATCATCCTTCATCTCTTTGATTTTTTCAACAACCTTCTCTGAGAATCTTTTTGTTATAGTAGTTTGATCTACAGGTCTTTCTATTATATCATTATTTTCAATCAAAGGCAAATTGTAATTGTTAGAGTTAATTGGGTTATTTTCATACTGTGGCCAATAATTATTCCCAGGACAGCAAGTAACTCCATTAATTGCATTCATATCATTTGAATATGGAATTCCATAATAGTAATCAAATCCATTATTAAGGGGTAAATATTTTTGTTTATGACCTAAATGCCATTTTCCAATTGCAGCTGTTTTATAATTTTGTTCTTTTAGCTTTTCTGCAATAGTAATTTCAGATTCAGGAATTCCATAATCAGAATTTTCATAGAGAACTCTATATTTTTCTCCTATCATACCATTTCTAATTGGCAACCTTCCTGTCATTAATGCTGCCCTGCTTGGTGTACAAACACTTGACGCAGAATAAAATTGAGTCCATTTTTGCCCCTCATAACTCATTCTATCAAGATTTGGAGTTTTGATCGTAGGATGGCCGTATGATCCTATATCACCATAACCCATGTCGTCCACAAAAACAATTATAAAATTGAGTTTATTTTCTTCATTAGATTGACTATATGAAATAAGAATAAAGAATATTATAAACAAGAATGTTAATTTTTTCATATTAATTTTTTTATTCCAAAACTAAATTTTTAATATTAGAAAAATTTTTACCTCTAATCTTAACAAAACTTGAAACCATTTCTTTTAACTTTTCAGGCTCTTTTTCAGAAAGGTTTTCTCTTTGTGAAGGATCCTTCGCTAGATTATAAAGTTTAAAATCTTTTGAATTTCCTAACTCAATATTTACTTCTTTATGGATTTCACGCCCATTATATGGCGGAATCATTACCCAATCTTCTTTTCTATAAGCAGTTCTAGTTGATGCTTCAACAATAAGCTCTTTTCTTCCTTTTCCTTCATTATTTAAAATTAGATTCGAAAGATCGACACCGTCTTTTGACTTATAGTCAATACCAACTATAGTTGATATTGAATTTAAAAGATCTATTTGGGAGATTATTTCATTTGACACATTGGGGTTTATTTTACCTTTCCAATAAGCAATAAAAGGAACTTTTGAGCCTGCTTCAAAAAGACTATATTTACCACCTCTTAATCCACCCATAGGAGTGTGATCTCCAAGTTTTTCAACTGCATCGTCATAATATCCATCATTTAAAACGGGACCATTATCGCTAGAAAAAATAATTAATGTATTTTCCAAAATCTCATATGATTCCAAAGTTTTATAAATTTCCCCAACACACCAATCCGCTTCAATAATTACGTCACCTCTTGGACCCATACCGGATTTTCCTTCGAATCTAGGATGAGGTGTTCTTGGTACATGAGGTTGTTGTAGAGCATAATAAAGAAAGAAAGGTTTGTCTTTATTCTCTTTTATATAGTTTTGTGCTTTTTTTAAAAAATGATCTGCCATATCAATATCACTCCATTTTGCATTTTCTCCTCCTTTCATATATCCAATTCTAGGAACACCATTAACAATAGAACCATTGTGACCATGGTGCCATTTCATAGTAGTAAGTTCTGGGTTTTTAAGACCTGTGGGAAGTCCATAATCATCCTGTTTTTTTTGGTGAAAAAAGTTTACCTCTATAGGATCATTTGGATCAAGATTCACTACATAACCGTTTTCTATATAAACAGTTGGAACACGGTCTTGAGTATCTGCCATTATATGAGAATAATCAAAACCAATTTGATTTGGTCCTGGAGATATTTTAGAATTGTAATTTATTTTATTTGTGCCTAATCCGAGATGCCATTTGCCAACAATACCTGTATGATACCCTTTAGTTTTTAAAAGTTTAGGAATAGTCATTTCAGTTGTGTCAATAATTAAAGACCCTCCAGTTATAATTTTTGCTCTTGAATTTCTCCATGGATATATCCCTGTTAATAAAGCATATCTACTTGGGCTACAGGTTGCTGAAGATGCATAACCATTATTGAATCTTATGCCTTCATTAGCTAACTTATCAATATTTGGAGTATTTAGAGTGCCTTTTTTGTAGGCACTAACATCACCATATCCTAAATCGTCAGTATATATAATTATAATATTAGGACTTCCTAAATATTTCTTTTGTTCAGATTTACAACAAAAAAAAAGTGAAATTAAAAAGACAAATAAAGTTTGTTTTATCAATTTTAAATTCATGATTTTAATAATTAAATAAGTTTTTATAATATTTATTCATAATTAGTTTGATAATATTAAAATTGAATATATCAAAATTTAGCCATTTAATAAATAAAAAAATAAACACAGATTCTTTTAAAAATAATAATTAAGTTATAATATTTTGAAAATTTGATTACGGCTGTATTTGCTTGAATTTATTTTTTTAAAGAGGGGTTTTGAGAATTTTTTAATCTTTTTTTAGATATCTCTTTCTCAAATTTATTCATTACATACAGGTGAATTTTAGCTTGAGTTAATTTATATAAAAACCATGGTAATAAGCTGTTTCCTTGGGGTTCTTCTATAGATTTAACAATTGAGTCTAAATCTGAGCAAAAATCTTTGTTTGACCAATAATAATCCTCATGATTTGATTTTATTTTACTGGTTATTGCCTTAATATTTTCTGTCTCGCTAAATCTTTTATATTTACTTAAGTCTGAATATACGAAACTTATCGTATTTACTTTTTCAAACTCTTTAGAATAAATTGAGGCTAAAATTGATGAATCTAAACCCCCTGATAATGCAAAAACTTTTTCTACATCTGATCTTGCCCAATATCTCAATGCATCTGCAATATTTTCATATACTTTAGCAACTAGTTTTTTGTTATCAGAAATATATATATCGGACAGTGTCTTAATATCGAACCAAGAGGTTAATTTAGTACTCTTTGTTTTTAGATCAAATTCTAAAATTGTACCAGCTTTTAACATTTTAACATTTGAATAAATACGATTTTCACCAAAAATATAGCCAAGTACAAAATAATTATTTACTTGATCAATATTAAGATCATTTTTGTGAATATGAAGTGTATTTCTTAAGGGTTGAATTTCTGAACAAAAATAAAATTTTGATTTATTATAAAAATAATAAAGTGGTTTAATTCCAAATCTATCTCTAATCAGAAAAATTTTCTGTTTTTTTTTGTGATAGACTGCTATTGAAAAAAAACCTTTTAGTTCATTAAGAATTTTAAAACCTATTTTATCTATTAATTTTGTCAAAATAATTGTATCTGATTTTATATTTTTCTCCTCGGGCAAATATTTATTCTTTAGTTCGATAAAATTAAATATTTCTCCATTAAATATTAAAACAATATTTTTAGTTTCCACAGGTTGAGAGCCATTTTTTAAATCAATTATAGACAACCTTCTCATACCTAAATAAAATCCTTTTTGATTTGAATAAAATCCAGATTCGTCAGGACCTCTGTGGATTATTTTATCTGTGATTTTTTTTATAATACTCTTATTTTTAACTTCTCTATCAAATAATCCTGCTATACCGCACATATAATCTTTCTTTTTTTATTTAAATAGATGAATAGCCACCATCAATAATAATGTTTTGTCCTGTAATGTAAGAGCATTCATTTGAAGACAAAAATTTTATTAAGTTTGCAACTTCTTCAGGTTTTGCTAATCATTTTAAAGCTGTGTTATTTGAATATTGTGAAATAAATTTTTTATTTTGTTTTTTATTACTTCCTTTAACATGACCCAAAACCGCTCCAGGACTTACACTATTTACTTCTAAACCTCTTTTTCCATAAAAAAAAGCCATTTGCTTAATTAAACCAATAATGCCTGATTTGATAAGAGTATACGTTACATTCTCTCGCATATTTGTTTTTTTATAATTATTAGAGTTTTGAGCTAAAAAACCATAAATAGAGCTTAATAAAATAATTTTACCTTTTATGTTTT
Organism: Flavobacteriaceae bacterium; assembly: GCA_002693085.1. Next base: position 15,454 of record NZOB01000028.1, read on the forward strand.
TTGAAACCATTTTTTTTGCAAACTCATTTGCAATAATTGTATAGCTTAAAAGATGAGCTTCTATGTTAGACTTTGTATTTTGTAAATTTAGATTTTCAAAATTATTTTTACTCCAATTTCCAACAATTGGATAAGAACAATTAATTAATATATTTGGAAATCCATGCTTAAGGAATTGAGTATTAATATTTTTTTTTAAACTTTTAAGTTTAGTACAATCAAAAAAAGAAAAATTATTACCAAACTTTTTAATATCTAAATTGATTATATTATTTTCTTTATTATCTAGGGCATTAATTATTGATTTTCCCAACAAACCAGAGCCACCTACAACGTAAATATTTTTTTTATTTTGATTTTTCATATGTTTAAATATACATCATTAACATCTATAAACAATTAAGGAAGCTATAACTTTGAAAATAAAACTTTTATTTTTTTTTGGATCTTTGGCTTTTATATTTTCGTTATTAACTGTTTATTATACTAAAGAAAATTTTAAACAAATATGTGTAAATTTAATCAAATTTAATTCTGAAAAAATTAATTTAAATGAAGTTGGTAACTCTATTCAGTCAAGTATTATTAACGAAATAGACACACTTGGAAAAGATTTAGATAATTTCGTTAGAATTGGTAAATTTAATGTCATTACTTCATCTATAAATAATAACTGTGATAATTACTTAGAAAAAATAAACAAAAGTGTTTTAATTTTTGAAAAAAAAATAAAAGAAAATTATCAAAAAAAAATTAATTTTTTAATATCAACAAAAATAACAAATTTGAATTTATCAGGTTTGTTTATTTTTATTACTTTTGTTTTTTATTTTTCTTTATTAACTTTCTTATTTTATTTTTCTGTAATATTTTTTTTCAAAAAAAATTTTAAATAATAAAGCAAAAAAACTATACCAGGAATAAAACTCCATTTCTGTCTTAAGGCTATACCATAATTGGAAGTTAATAATATTTGGAAAATAGCTATAAAAATAAAACTTATTAAAATAAATATTTTTAAATCAAATCTATTAAAAAAAACTTTTTTAAATCTTACAAATATTCTCCCAAAATTATAGAATAGAAATAATAATAAAATTAACAAAAATAGATTTTCAATTTTAATAAAATTTAAAAATAAACTTCCTTCTTCCCATAAAAATGGGCGGAATAGATATTCCAAGGCTCTCATGAAAAAATTAGTTGATTTTATAAAATTCTCACCTGGATACATGCTCTGAAAATGATCTATAGTCTCTTTAATCCTAAATAATTGATCTGGGTAAAAAAAATAAAAAATAAATAAACTCAAAAAAATTAAACTCACTGATAAATTTATCATGTTTGCAAAATTTATTTTATTACCAAAAAACATAAATCCGTTTTTAAAAAACTTAAAAAGTAATAACGATATTATTGAAGTAAATAAAAAACTTAAAATTACTAAGT
>NZOB01000029.1 GCA_002693085.1 Flavobacteriaceae bacterium
TAGTGATCTTGATTTGACTAAAGAAATTTCGGCAAATTCAAATGACAAAATTTATTTTGGAGTTTCATTAGATGATTTTGCATCTAATGTNCCNTTAAAGATTCCAATAATAACTCCCACTCAAACTTTATTTTCTAGTACAATTGATGTTGANGTGGTTTCTGANATAACTAANCCTGACTANAGATATACAATTAACGGNGAAGAGCCNGATAGTNTATCAAATTTGTATGTTGNNCCAATCAAAATAGATAGAAGTTCAAACTTAAAATTTAAAGCTTTCAAAAAAGGTTCAAGACCTAGTCCAGTNCAAGAAGTTTTTTATAGAAAAATTGCTGCNTCAATTACTGATTTCAAATTATTAAGCACAACTGTGGAGCCGTACGCTGCAAAAAATATTTTATCTAANAATGAGGTNGGATCNGCTGACTTTAGGGATGGAACTTGGAATGGNTTTATAAAATCTGANACCAGATCAGGNGATATGATTGCTGAGTTTTCACTNCCAGAGGGAGTTAATGAAATTGGTATTTCTAGTTTAACAGATTATGGGGCATATATATTGTTCCCTACTAAAATCGAACTATACGACATAAGTTTAGGTAATGATGAGTTAGTTTATTCAAAAAANATATCAAGAAAATTTGATGAAGAAAATGCTCCTCTACACACTTTTCGAATACCAATCAATAAAAATTTAAAAAAAGTAAGGCTAAAAGTTATTTCTAATAAAAAACTTCCAAAGGGACACCCTGCAGAGGGAGAACCTGCGTGGCTTTTTATTGACGAAATAATACTATTATAGCCTATTTTTCTCATATAATTCAATTATTATATTCTTAATTTTTCATTCTATTTTCTGTTGATTATCAAATTATTAGCAAAAAAAATTGCCATTTTACCAAAAAAACCCTTCGATTATTACCTGATAATTAATTTTTATTTTATAAATTGCTANAACAATAACTAAATTTTTTAATAACAATTAATTTAAATTAAACACTTATGAAAACAAAATTCACAAGGATTTGTACTAGTATTTTGTTGTTTTTTGCTCTGACATTGTCAGCGTACGCTCAACAAGTTTCTGGTACTGTCTCAGACGAAAATGGTGTGCCTTTACCGGGTGCTACTGTTGTAGTCGAGGGGACTTCTACGGGAGTTTCAACGGATTTTGATGGTAATTATTCGATAAGTGCTTCACAGGGGGATACTCTTGTGTTTAGCTTTGTTGGATACGCCTCTCAATCTGTTGTTGTTGGCTCTTCAGCCACTATTAATGTTTCATTAGAACCTGACAATTCCCTCGAGGAGGTAGTTGTAACNGCTCTTGGTGTAAAAAGAAACACNAANGCTCTAGGTTATTCTGTTACTGAAGTAGATGGTACTGAACTTAGTGCTAACCCATCAACCAATGCAATCAACGCATTACAAGGTAAAGTTGCCGGAGTTATGGTAACTGGTAGTGCAATGGGTGCTAAAGGATCAAGTAGAGTTGTTATCAGAGGAACGAGTTCCTTGACGGGTAATAACCAGCCACTATATGTTGTGGATGGTATTACTATTAACAACAACAACCTTGGTGCTGCAGGTGTATGGGGTGGAACTGACTTTGGTGATGGTATTTCAAGTATCAACCCAGATGANGTTCAATCGGTATCTGTTCTTAAAGGTGGTGCTGCGGCAGCACTTTATGGATCAAGAGCATCTAACGGTGTAATTATCATTACAACGAANAATGGTCTTGGATCTGAAGGATTAGGTATTGAAATAAACAGTACAGCTCAGTTTGATATGTTGAACAACAGTCTATGGGATGCTCAAACAACCTATGGNTCTGGTTTTAACGCTCAAGTTCCTTCATCAAAAGAGGATGCGCTTAGTGAAGTATATAGTGCATGGGGACCAAAAATGGANGGACAATTAGTTCCACATTTTGATGGTATCTCTAGACCATATGTATACACTGGTGACAACCAAGAAAAATTTTATAGAACAGGTACAACATTTTCTAANACTGTATCTTTATCTACACAGGGTGAAAATGGAAACACNAGATTTTCATTTACTAACCTAGACAATGATGATATTTCACCAAATTCTACTCTTGATAGAAATTCAGTAGGTTTAAATACTACTCANAGATTTGGTGANGCAATCACATTAGACGTTAACATGAAGTATATACTTGAAGAGCAAGGCGGAAACCCAAGAATGTCCGATGCTCCAAGTAACTCTAACTATTCATTAAAGCTTTATGCTCCTTCTATTGATGTTAATACAATGAAAGGTCCTAACGGTGATGGTAGTAATGAGGATGGTACTGAGTATAGAACAACAAACGGGATCTATTCTCAGAACCCATGGTTTGCTGCTTATAACTTTGTTAACGATTCTGAAAAAGAAAGATTTATTGGTTCTGTTAACGCAAGATGGAATCTAACAGATTTCTTATACTTAAGAGGTCGAGTTGGTACTGATAGATATGATTATCANAGAACANNTTCAACTCCTTTTGGTACTGCTTATCAGCCATTAGGTTCTATNANTGAATATAAATTATCATTCAAGCAATTGGATGCCGATGCATTCTTAGGAACTGATAATCTTGCATTAACTAACGATTTAAGTTTAACTGCATTTGTTGGTCTTGGATCTAACTACGTTGAGTCTGAATCAGTTTCAGCTAACGGTAGTCAGTTCATCGTACCAGGTTTAGTTTCTTTTGGAAACACTAAAAACAAATCTGCAGGTTACGGTTACAGTGAGAAGAAGATCAACTCTGCTTATGGATCAGCTGAATTTGGATTCCAAGATTTTGCTTATCTAACNTTAACAGCTAGAAANGACTGGTTCTCTACTTTATCACTTGCTGGTAAAGATGCACCAAACAATGACTTGTATACTTCTGCGAGTTTATCTATAGTTTTATCTGATGCTCTTGATTTAGGTCAAGATATTTCATTCTTAAAACTTAGAGGTGGTTATTCTCAGGTAGCTGGTGGTGCTGATAGCCCATATAGTTTGAATCTTACATACGGTATTGTTGGTCAAGGTCACTTAGGTGCTTCTCTTGGTCAAATCAACGGTGGTAGAATTCCTAACACTGAAATTACTCCATTCGAAAAGAATGAAACTGAGTTTGGTGTTGACTTAAGAATGTTTGANAACAAATTAAGTTTAGATGCTACTTTCTATGATAACGAAACTGTAGGTGATATCGTTGGTGTAAGTGCTTCTGCAACTTCTGGTTACGGTAGTGCACTTGCAAACCTTGGAGAAATTTCTAACTCAGGTATTGAGTTGCTNTTAAAAGTTAAGCCAGTTGTTACTGANGACTTTGCAATGGANCTTTCATTAAACTACACGAATAATGATAGTGAAGTTGTTGCAACAAATGATACAGGTGGAAATATTTCACTTCAAGAGCCAAGATCAAGAAACCTAAGAGTTACTCACATTGTGGGTGAAAGATATGGTGCTTTATTTGGTACATCTTTTGTAAGAGATGGTAATGGTGCAATCGTTCACGAATTAGTTAACGGTTACCCAAGACCAAAAATTGACAATAGTAGAAAGATTTTAGGATTTGGTGTTGCTCCACAACAAATTGGTATTGGTGCTTCATTCAGATATAAAAGCTGGGATGCTAGTGTTTTAGTTGAAGGAAAGTCAGGAGGTCAAATTTACTCAGGTACAAACGCTACCATGATGGGTACTGGAGCTCACAAAATGACTATTCCTGCTGGTGGTAGAGAAGCTGGATTTGTTCCAANNGGTGTTATGGAAGATGGTTCTCCTGTAACAATTTCTATCCCNCANGGTCAACAATCTGCTTATTGGGGTAGATATAATGACGCTGCAGAGGCAGGTATTTATGACTCAGATTATATGAGATTAAGACAATTAAGAATTGGTTATAATTTCCCATCGGATATGTTAGACGGTTCGTTTATACAAGCGGCTAGTGTNTCATTGATNGGTAAGAACTTATTCTTNATTTCTAATAGTGTTGATAACATCGATCCAGAATCATCTTATCAAGCGGGTAACTCTGCTGGTTTAGAGTGGTTCGGTTTGGCAGTTCCAAGAACTATTGGTCTTAATGTAAATCTTAAATTTTAATAAACTTAATTAGACAATAAAATGAGAAATACATTAATTACATTTTTAGCTTTAGGTTTTATTTTCGCTTCATGTGAATTCGATAAAGGATTCGAAGAGATGAACGTAAACCCTAATGCTGCTGCCCAAATTGGTGTAGGAAATAAGTTTGCAAAAACAATTCTTGACACCAGTGGTGGTAGATATGAAAACTGGAGAAATAGTTTTATCTATAACTCTACGTTGATCCAACATCATGCTACATTAGCAGGATATTGGTCAGGTGATAAGTATTACAGAGTAGATAGCTACGCTACTTCTCTTTGGGACAGAAATTACCCTTCAGCTGTTAAAGGTATCGAAGATATCATTCAGCAGTTAAAAGATGAAGGAAATTCTGGATCTGAGATGGGTATGGCTAGAATACTTAGAGTATTTATTTATCACAGAATTACTGATACTCACGGGGATATACCTTACAGTGAGGCAGGTAAAGGATATATCGATGGTACATTAAAGCCTAAATATGACCCTCAGCAAGATATCTATATGGATATGTTGAAAGAGCTAGAAGAAGCTGTTGCACAGATTGGTGGATCATCTACCATGGGTGTATCAGATGTCATGTTTGGTGGTAATACTACAAAATGGAAAGCATGGGGTAACTCAATGATGCTAAGATTAGCTATGAGAATGACTAAAGCTGATNNTGCTTCTGCTCAAGCATGGGCGGTTAAAGCTATCTCAGGCGGAACTATGACATCTAACGATCATATTGCGATGGTTAGACATACTGACGGTCCNGGAGGGATCAACAGAAATGGTCATGGTGAAGTTTTCTTAGTTGACTCTCAAGCAAGAATGAGTGATACATTTGGCGCTCACTTAGCTGGAGACCCTAGACTATCTGTTTTATTTGAGCCAGGAAACGATGCTACAACAATTGTTGGTATGCCTAACGGAAGAACAGGTTCTGATTACACTGATCAAAGTGGTAATACAGTAGCTGGTATTCCAAACAGACATATTTATGCTCAGCCTAACGCTGCATTAAGAGGAATGGATGTACCTATGGTATTCCAAACTTATGCTGAAGTTGAATTCTTAAAAGCAGAAGCTGCGATTAGAGGATGGACTTCTGGCGATGCTAAAACTCATTATGAAAATGGGGTTAAAGCGGCTATGATGATGTTAAAGGATATTTATCCTGCATCTACAGCAATTACAGCTGCTGAAGCTGACGCTTATTTAGCTGGTGCTGGTGCATATGATGCATCTAAAGGTTGGGAGCAATGTATGAATGAATACTGGAAAGCTACTTACCTTAACGAGTATGAGGCATATGCTAACTGGAGAAGAACAGGATATCCTACATTAACTGCAACTAAACATCCTAATAGTGAAACTAGCGGGCAAATCATGAGAAGAATGATTTATCCTGGTGGTGAAGCTTCAACAAATGGTGATAGCTATAGTGCAGCTGTTGCTAGACAAGGAGCTGATACTTGGATGACAAGAATGTGGTGGGATAAATAATATAATATATACTATATATTAATTATATTTAAGGGAGGATTTAATCCTCCCTTTTTTTTTGCTTTATATGAGAGAATTAGTTAAATATTATTTAATTATTTTTTTTCACTTTGTGTCTTTCTCACAAGAATCTGTTTTCAGTTTAATTGATTCTGAAAAAACTGGAGTTACATTTTCAAATGATCTTGTGGATACAAAGGAACACAATGTCTTTTTGTATGCTAATTATTATGGAGGAGCTGGTGTTGGTGTNGGTGATTTTGATAATGATGGGTTAGNGGATTTATTTTTTGCAGGAAATCTAGTTGATGATAAAATCTATAGAAATCTTGGGAATTTTAATTTTCAAGATAAAACACTTAATTCNGGTNTCGTTAATGATGGCTCTTGGTCAACNGGTGTTACAGTAGCTGATGTTAATAATGATGGTCTCCTTGATATTTATGTTAGCTGTGAGCTTTATGATGATAAACCTGAGCTNAGAACAAATAAACTTTATATAAATCAAGGAAATTTTAAATTTATTGAGTCAGCAAAGTCNTGGGGTGTAGATGTTGATAGAAGAACTAGNCATTCAGTTTTTTTTGATTATAATAAAGATGGTCTTTTAGATTTATATCTTTTAAATCATCCTCCAAATACTGGAAATTTTTCTCCATTCATGGGGACTGACATGAAATTGCCTGAATATAATTTACAGCTTTTTGAAAATACAGGTGATAATTTTATCAATGTTACTGAAAAAGCTGGTTTAGATAGATCTGGATTTCCTAATGCTGCTGTTGTGGGCGATTTTAATAAAGATGGTTGGCCTGACTTATATGTTGCTAATGATTTTGATGCACCCGATTTTCTNTACTACAACAATAAGGATGGTACTTTTTCGTACAAAACNGAAATGTCTTTAAGACACACTTCATTTTATAGTATGGGTGTTGATGCTGCTGATATAAATAATGATTCACATCTCGATTTAATGGTTTTGGANATGACGGCTGAAGATAATTTTAGATTGAAATCTAATATGAGNGGTATGAATCCAAATTCTTTTTGGAAAGTTGTTAATGACGGNGGACATTANCAATATATGTTTAATACTCTTCAGTTAAATAATGGTAATGAAACATTTAGTGACATAGCTCAATTTACTCAGACTGCTGCTACTGACTGGAGCTGGGCAAGTCTTGTCGCTGATTTTGATAATGATGGACAAAAAGATATTTATATAACTAATGGACTACTTAGAGATATTAGGAATACTGATGCTGATAAAAAAATATCAGATATAGTNTCTAAAACTATTAATGAGTATATTTTAAAGAATCCAAATGATTCTGATATAAGTATATGGGATATTATTAATNTGGAGGAATTACTCGATTTATTGCCTTCTCAAAAACTTAAAAATTACCTATATAAAAACTATGGTGATTTAAATTTTAAAAATGATATTGATGATTGGGGNTTAAACCAACCATCATTTTCTCATGGAGCTTCTTATGTTGATTTAGATAATGATGGAGATTTAGANTTAGTAGTTAGCAATGTAAATGATAAACCTTTCATTTATAAAAATAATTCTGAGAANAACGGAAATAATTACATAAGGTTAAAATTAAATGATAGTAAGCCAACATTTGGGACTAAAGTTTCAATCTATCATGAAAATCAATTTCAATTTTTTGAATCTACAAATGTTAGAGGAATTTACTCTACAAGCGAAGATGTTATTCATTTTGGAGTTGGAACTTCAAAAAAAATTGATAGCATTCTGATTGAGTGGCCTGACAATAAAATTCAAAAAATACTAAATCCAAAAATNAATAAACTTCATAAAATAAAGAAGGATAAAAACTTATTAAATACTTTGAACAAATCTGAGANAGACATAAAGTTTACTGAAGTTAAATCATTATTGAATCATGTTCATCAAGAAAATTATTTTAATGATTATGATAAACAAGTGTTACTACCTCACAAGTTATCTCAACTGGGACCTGCACTGACTAAAGGAGATGTTAATGGTGATGGTTTAGATGACATTTTTATTGGAGGTGCTTCTGGTCAATCAGCTACACTATATATACAAAATGAAAATCAATTTATAGTTTCTAGCAGTTCAACTTGGGCAAGGCACAAAGCTTTAGAAGATATTGATGCTACTTTCTTTGATTCTGATAATGATGGTGATTTAGACTTATATGTTGTTTCGGGAGGTAATGAGTTTAGTCCTAATTCGAGTACATATTTAGATAGACTTTATATAAATGATGGCAATGGTAATTTTACATTCAACAGAGAATTACTTCCCCAAATTTTTGAAAGTGGTTCTGTAGTAAAACCAAATGATTTTGATAATGATGGGGATATAGATCTATTTATTGGATCAAGAATGAAACCTTGGAATTATCCTGAGCCTGCAAGTAGTTATATATTAGTTAATAATGAAGGTGCATTTACTGTACATGACAGCTCATCTGTTTTAAATGAAATAGGTTTGGTGACTGATGCTGAATGGATGGATTATGATCAAGATGGTGATCAGGATATAGTTGTAGTTGGTGAATGGATGCCAATAACTCTTATTGAAAATCAGAGTGGAGTTTTTTTAAAAAAAGAATTGAATACAAACTTAGGATGCTCTTCAACAGGTTGGTGGAATAGTATTGAAGTTTCAGATTTGAATAATGATAATTTACCTGATATTGTTGTTGGTAATTTAGGACTCAACTATAAATATAAAGCATCTGTTGATGAACCATTTGAAGTGTTTTATGATGATTTTGATGAAAATGGTTCTAATGATATTGTTCTTGCATATTATAATTATGGGATTCAGTTTCCATTAAGAGGATTTTCTTGCTCATCTCAACAAGTCCCTGATTTAAAGGATAAGTTTGAGAAGTATGACATATTTGCCTCTTTGGATGTACAACAAGTTTATGGTGAGGAGAACCTTGAAAACGCCTTGAGATTATCTGTTAATACCTTTGAAAGTGCAGCTTTAATAAACAATAAGGATTTCTTTGATTTTAAGCCTTTACCTACATATGCTCAATTTTCATCGGTTAACGATATGATAATTCAAGACTTCAATAATGATAATATTAATGATGTACTTTTAATAGGCAATATGTATCATGCAGAGATTGAAACAACAAGAAATGATTCTGGTAATGGATTGTTATTAATCGGAAATAATGACGGAAGCTTTAAACAGATTCCAACATACGAATCTGGCTTTTTTGTTCCTGGCGATTCAAAAAAAATTGTTTCAATTGAAACTCAAAATAATAAACTATTCATTGTTGCTAATAATGATGATAGAATTCAAATTTTTAAATAAGTTTATGAAGAACCCCTTATATAATCTTCTTTTTTTTGTGTTTTTTTGTTTTTACTTAAATGCTCAAAATCATTCTCATAGTCATAAACATGATGGTTTACATCATTGGGAAATTCCAAGTAAAGATCCTGATCGAATAATTTTAACTTTTAATGGTGATCCTTCAACAAAAAGAGCTGTTACATGGAGAACTGATTCTTCAGTAAAAAAAGCTGAGGCTCAAATAGCAGTTGCAGGCCTAAATTCTAGATTTACTAAAGAAGCTACAACTTACACTGCATCAACTGAAGAATTTGATTTAGGTTTATACAAAGCAAATAATTCTTTAATTGTGAATTATCATAGTGTAGTATTTGAAGATTTAAAGCCAAATACATTATATGCTTATAGAGTTGGATATGATAAAAATTGGTCTGAGTGGATACAGTTTAAAACAGCTAATAATAGTTACAGTCCTACCCAGTTTGTATATTTTGGTGATGCTCAAAATGATATTTTAAGTCATTGGTCAAGAGTTATTAGAATGGCTTACCAAACTGCTCCGAACGCGGCCTTTGTTATTCATGCAGGAGATTTAGTTGATACTGCTCATAAAGATTACGAATGGGCACAATGGTTTAAGGCAGGAGGGTTTATCCATAGCCAATGGACTGCTATCCCTGTAGTTGGTAACCATGAGTTTCAAAGAACCGATGACTCAAGCCCTAGAAGATTATCGATTCAATGGAGACCTCAATTTAGTTTACCAGTTGAGCAAAGTTTGGATAGTAAACTTCACGAAACAGTTTATTCAGTCGAGTATCAAGATATACTTATTATTGTTCTTAATTCAACTGGTCAACTCGAAAAGCAAACGGAATATATTAAAGAAAAGTTAAGTAAGAGTAATGCAAAATGGAAGATAGTTACCAACCATCACTCGGTATTTTCTCCGGCAGAAGGTAGAGATTTTGAGTATGCTAGAAGAGTATGGAAGCCATTATTTGACAAGTACGGTGTGGATTTAGTGCTTAATGGTCATGACCATACTTATGCAAGAGGACACATNCCTGTTAAATCCCCAAATATTAATCAAGAAGGAAATTTTAAAACTTTATATGTTACATCTGTAAGCGGACCTAAACAATATAAANTTGATAGAGAACAAATGAAAAATTATGAAANTGATGGATACAAAAATGATAAATTAGGTGAACAAACTCAGTTTTTTCAGGTTATTAGCGTTGAAAATGATAAATTAATTTACAGTGCATACACCACATTAGGAACTCTCTATGATAGTGCTATTATCACAAAAGACTTTTCAACAGGCAAAAAAACTATTTCAAATGAGATTAAATAAACTTATACTTTTACTCAGTGTCATATTATTTTCTTGTGAAGATTATCATGAATATGATGTAATTGTAGTAGGTGGTGGTGCGGGTGGAACATCTGCTGCAATTCAATCTGCTAGAAATGGATCTAGAACATTACTGATTGAAGAAACGGATTGGTTGGGAGGTATGCTCACTTCTGCGGGAGTTAGTGCTATTGATGGTAATTATAAACTTCCATCTGGATTTTGGGGTGAGTTTAAAGATAGCTTAGTATCTTATTATGGTGACTTAGAAAGTTTAAAAACAGGCTGGGTTAGTAATGTCCTTTTTGAACCAAAAGTTGGGAATAAGATTCTAAAATCTATTGCTAGTAAAG
>NZOB01000030.1 GCA_002693085.1 Flavobacteriaceae bacterium
GGTTACTCTATATCCTGGATCACCTTTACCATGAACACGAAATAATTTTTTATCTCCATTATCTAATTCAGCAGTAAAAAAACTATCAAAGAAACCATTCTTCATTGTCTCCTCACTAGGTCCCTCTCCAGGCTTTGGAAGCAATGGTCTAATTAACTTTCGAATAGGTGTCCTTAAAATTAAACCAAATAAAAGTGTTACAGAAGTTACTAATAAAGCTGTTTTAAATTTCTTATAAAAAGCATGTTCTTGATAAGTAAAATTAACTCCATAACCGTTTTGATTTAACTCCAAAAGAGCTGCACTTCTTCTAACAACCCTAGTATTTGAAACAGCCATAATAAATGGTCCAGTCCAGGAATTTATTAATTTATTTTTCTTTAAACCAACTGTGTCTGATCCAAGAGATCTTTGCTCTTTCGATACCGAATTTTCTGGATTTAAAACATACGGATCATTCATTTTTTTTCCTAATTTAAGATCACCCATTGAAAAACCTGTTTCAGTAGTACCACCAGAAACACCTCCTTGACCCGCGTGAAAAGACTCAATTCTTTTTATAGGTCCGTCAACTTTGGAGCTTGCAAAAAAGGTACCTAAATCCGAGGGAATAGAGTCATATCCGCATGCTGGAATAATTCTTACACCTTTTGAAGAGGCTTCTTCATGATGAAGATCAATCATATCTCTTATCCAGAAGAATTCACCAGTAATATCGACATAATGCGATGAATTTTTAACACAAGACTTTACTAAATTTGAACTATATCTATGGAATGGACCTGCGGTGGATAACACAACCTTTGTATTTTTAGTTATTTCATCAAGAGCTTCATGATCATCACTATTTGCAACAAAAATATCTACATTAAGAGATAATTCAGTTTTCAAATTCTCCAGCTTATCCTTATTTCTACCAGCTATAGCCCAACTTATATCGTTAGCATTTTTAGATAGGTATTTTACGCATAATTGACCAGTAAATCCTGTGGCCCCGTAAATTATAATATCAAATTTTTTATCCATGATTACACATCCCTTTTTGGGTAATATTTCTTAATAATTAATTCACCATCAAGAAACTCTTCTAAAGCCTCTACCAACCCAGTTTCAGTTCTCCATTGCATATAGGACTCTTGATTTTCTATCTTTTCCCATTCTTCAATGAGAAGAACTTTTGAATTTTCCATATCATGATAAGTTTCTAATCGAATACAACCTTCATAAGCCCTTGTATCAACTAAAATATCCCTTAAGTAATTAAAAAAATCTTCAATTCTTTCTTTTTTTACAGGAATTTCTAAATTTACTAATACACTCACACCTTCCCTCCATAATTAGTAGATATGAAATCATCATAATAATAAATATTCAAACCTTTATTATTTTTTTCAACCATAAAATTTGAAAGTTTATCAATTTCAATAGCCCGGTATTTTCTCATAGGGCCAACAAGAAACAAATTTGATATTTTTGAAAAAATATCAACAATCTGTATTAAAAAATCTTTAGAGTTTGAGTTATTGTTCGTAAGGATATGACCTGGACGCAAAATCGAAACATTATCGTATCCAAGTAATTTAATACTTTCTTCAACACGGCCCTTAGTATTCAAGTAAAAATTTGATGATTTTGAATTTGCACCAATAGCTGAAATAATTGAAACATCTCTTGCCCCTAGCTTTTTTGCTTTTTCAAGAATTTTAATTATATAATCATGTTCTATTTTGAAATGATTTTCTCTATCTTTTTTCCTAATATAAATTAGCTCCCAAACCTTTAGCCTTCTTCCTAAACAAATATAAACATGATCCCAGTTAGTTAATTCAATATCCGCCTCAAGTGTATCAAAATTAAAAATAACATCTTTTACATTTTCAAATTTATTACTCAAATTTTGGCGAGAAAATGCATATATTTTTGATTCTTTTTTATTCAATAAGTTTAGAACAGAATTACCTATTAAGCCTGTACCACCAAAAAAAATTATATTCTTACTATCCATATCAATAACTATGTTTATGGTAAAATTACATTTACCAACTTCCACCTTATACCAAATCTGTCTAAGTGAAGTCTAATTTGCTTTTTATTAACGGTGTTTATAAAAACAATAAATCTATTCATTGACTGGTATTTAAATTCAATGCTTTCTAAAACCTCTACACCACTATCCTTTTTTTCTGATTTTTTATTATTCCTTATAATTGAGGACGGATCCTCACCATCCATTAACCTTCCTAATCCATCAGGTGTAAGAAAAACATCTAGAGTTTCATCAACAACTATATCAGCCAATCCCTCCGCCAAGAATCTTAGCGGATTATCATTTAATCTTTTGTTGATGCTATCTGAAAAAGATAAATTAATTTGATCCTTTAAGTTTGCTCTTAATTCAGGAAAATAAATATTTTTACTTAGTTGATTTGAATCTTTTGCCTCTATACTTTCTTTAATAGAGTAAAGAGCTAAAAAAGGTCCCAGTCCCAGATAACTAGATACAAGTACAAGAAAAAGTAAAAGAGAAATAAATACTTTTTTCATTATTTTCCTTAAATAAATTTTTTTTAGAGTAAAGTTTTACTCTAAATTTTACAATTTAAATTATAAAGATTTTTGAAACCCAATATAAATAGAAATATCATTTTTCATTTGTAAACCATTTTTATTTTGATCTATTGGCTTAATAATTTCGAAAGCAAATCTATCTTTATGTCTTCCACCAAAAATATCAAAAATCGCATTCATACCTATTCCAAAATTTAATACCCCACCACCGTAATTTAAAGGATTGGCAGTTTGAACTGGCGCCATGATTGTTTTGTTTGATCCATCAATTGAGTCCTGATCTTTATAATTTAGCCTAAAAGAGTATGACGCTCTATCGTTGAAAGATCCCTGAAACCATATATTATATTCAAACTCATCACCAAAATTCCAATCTTTTTCATCGATTACTTTTTTAACTAATAGTTGATTACCTAAAATAAAATCTCCAATTAATCTAACATTGGTAACACCGGAAATTAAACGAAGGGCTTTGTCACTAGATTGCATACCGTAAGGTAATGTAATAAAAGTTTTCATATTCATAGGAGTTAAAACAAGACCTTTTTCTGAATTCTCACCTAAGCTTTTTTCTAGACCAAATATTGCATGCCACCTTGANGATTCAACATCATGTANATTAATTAATGCAGAGAGAGAAATTTTAGATAGATCAGAGGAGGATGTCTCAAAAGAACCTAAATACTCTCTTCTCATCATACCTTGGTGAGTATCTAAAATCATTTCTTTGTCATCAAACATTGCCATCCCCATCAATGTTATTTTATCAGATGGTGCATACATAGCTCCCAACATAATCATTCTCATTGTCATTTTTTTTGGGATAACACTTAAATTCATTGGCATTTTCATAGATGTTGAATGAGGATGGCCTGACATTTTTGATGAAGCCTCATTCATNGCTAATATGGATTCAGAATTTTCCATCATCATAGGTATTTTAGAAAATGGATTGGGTTGCTTTAGGATATCTTCGGTTGAAATTGAATTTCCATTGAGAATATTTTTCTTCATTTCCATATTTGCAAATCTTAATGAAACCATCCACTCGCCTTTCTTATGAAAATGGTCTGCCATAACACCAATGGGGCCATGATGAATTGCTTTCGCTGCGTGGATGTTTAAAGGTAAGGTAAGCAAAACAATTAATAATAATTTTTTCATGGATAGTCGTCCCCCCATTAAGATANAATGNAAAAGAACAAATTTGTTTGATAATTACAAGGCTTAAATTGTCACAGNATTTTTATAAAAGAAATTATATTTATTTATAATCTTCTATCTTAATAAGCTTTCCTGANCTTACTTCGTATATAAAACCATGAACTTTAATATTGCTAGGTATAAGACTATGATTCTTAATAATTTTTAGATCTTCTGTCATGCTTTGTTTTAAACTAGAAAAAGTATACCAATTAACCTTATGACCTTCTTTTGAACCAGGTTTGANGTTTTCACTTTTAGCATTATTGTTGTTTGACCAAGATTTTCCATCAAAAGAAGCTGTTTCAAGATCATCCTCCAGTAATTTTGCGATAGTTTCATCTGAAATTTTTTGCATCCCACAATCTGTATGCTGAATCAGAAACCATTCAACAGTTCCCANTAATTTATGGGAAACAACTAGAGANCTAATAGCATCATCTGTAACCCTTCCTCCNGCATTCCTTATTACNTGGGCATCGCCTTCCTCAAGCCCTAATGCTTTAGCAGGATCAAATCTAGCATCCATGCATGTTAAAATAGCAATATTTTTTTTTGGTTGCGCAGATAAGTTACCTTTATCAAATTTTTTACTATATTGATTATTAGCTTCAATAATTGGTACCAAATTTTTAGTCATAAAAATCCTTTNAAAAATTCTAAATAAGTTTTATANCTTTTAANCTCTCAGAAAAAGCAAAACTTAAAAAAAACATACATANAATATTAANAAAAGTAATAATTTTTTGAATTATNGCTTGCTCNACCATTTGCTCAATACTTGTTAGCGGACTATCACTAACAATTTGATAAACAACATATGAAAGNGTAAAAAATAATAAAATAAAAATCATTATNNAATATTTTTTACTTACATTNCTTCGCATTANAACAAAAAAATATAAAACCAAACCTGGTACAAGAAGTCTAAATGCATTTAANGCGAAAAAAATATGTTCATCTAAATATAGATCATAAGGAGTNAANCCAACTCCAGCAAAGAAAAAAGTTCCAANNAANANAAATACAGAACCAATGATTGAAATTNTNAAACTTAAAATATCATCTTTAAATAATTTNGGAATAAACAAAAAAGAAANACCNANTAATATGAATAAANTCATAGAAAAATTAAAAATTAAAAAAGAAGTCAAATTAGGTANNCCTGAGTGAGATNTATAACCNCCTANATCACTNAGAAAGTTNTGANTAATTGAGTANCCCTCNTGNANAGGATCATGAATATTTCCNCCAGGGTAAAAAANNNTNGATATAAATACTGANATNGTAAAGAAAATTGTTACAAATCTTAATACATCAACNGTCCAAAATTTGTACATGCTAAAAAGCCTATTTCATTTCAATNGCTNTTTTAAANCTGGGTCTCTCAGATANNCGATTAACATATCCTTTTAAATTTATCATATCTTCAGTTATNCAACCCATTCGATTACTCATAAAACANGCATGCCCCAACATGATNTCNGCAGCAGAAAATTTACCAATCAAAAATTCTTTATCATGTANANTCTCATCAACNGGAATTAANGCTTTTGTTAAAAGATTCTTTGCTTGNTTAAGAACAGTTTCATCTCTTCTATCCTCAGGCAANAAGATAGTTTGTACAACAATAGTATTTATTGGNGGCATAACCATCCCTTCACAATAGTGAAACCATTGTAAATATTGAGGAAATTCNTCTGAATTTACTTGAGGTTTAAGNCCTCCATTTTTATGGCGNTCTAATACATATTCAANAATTGCNCCTGANTCATAAATTCTNATATCACCATCATCTAAAACTGGTATCCTTCCTAAAGGATGTCTCTTTCTATGTTCATCAGACTTAAGATCTTTAGGATGAAATGCCATATTATTTACTTCGTATGGAAGTTCCAATTCTTCTAATAACCATATTATTCTACCTGCCCTAGAATTTGGCGCAAAATGAACTTTAAGCATCAATACCTCATAAAAAAAATGGCCCCGAAGGCATGTAATAAATTACAGCATTCAAGGCCATTAATCTAGTTATCTATATTTATCTTTGATAAGATAGCTTTAAAGCAACTGTTCTTCCAGGCTTAACATAAGCATATCTATCACCTTTAAATCCGGCTTCTGTNCCAGTTCCACCACCTGTGGAAGGAGCATCAGTACCTCGAGTCTGAACATACTCATCAGTAAGATTTCTACCTACTAGAGCAAGTTTCCATCCTTTGTCTGGTGAAGATAAATAAACACCTGCGTCAATAGTTTCATAATCAGGTTGATACGCATCAGGAATAACATCATTAAGTTTATACTTAGTTGAATATTTCATATTTGCATTAAAACCAAACTCAAGACCACTATTAAGCATTGTATTNTAATTAACACCTAAGTTTGCTCTATTTTCAGGAGCAAGAGCTCTTTTACTTCCGTTTAGATTTTGAAGAACTAAACCACCGTCAGGAATATTACATCCCTCAGAAGGTAATTGACCACCTGCACATGGACCAACAAACTTAACATAATTTGAGTCATTATATCCATAAGCAGCAGTTAATCTTAAACCATCAATTGTCTGAGGCATATAAGTCATTTGAAGTTCAAAACCTTGAGACTCAGACTCTTCAGCATTCAAAGTTCTGTATGCAAAAGTCGCNGAATTAAAATAATTCAATTGAAGATCATCATATTCGTATGAATAAACATCAAAGTTTACTTCAAGACTTCCATCCGCAACAAGCGCTTTAACACCAGCCTCAAAACCACTTACATTCTCTGGNTCATAAGTAATATCTCCAATTGGGTCAGCGTTTAATGTACTATCGATAGAACCATTATCGAAACCACCTGACTTCCAACCCTCTTTATANGCTATAAAGTAAGTAAGAGTATCCGTAGGCTGATATCTNAATGTAACCTCTGGNACAAAATCATCGAATGATTGATCAGCTGCTAAAATTCTATCTTGAACAAATAGGAAACCAAAAGCAGGGTTTACNTAAGGTTGGGTAAANTATGAGTCTTTCTTCTCATCAATATAACGACCACCAGCTGTNAGTTGCATTGTATCGTTAATATCCCATATAATTTCACCNTAAACTGAGAATGTTTCTCCATCTGTTTCAGATATTTTATCGTATGCAACATATCTATCTGATGGGTCAGCAGCTGAATTTTCTGCTCCAGCAAACATAACCTCTTGAATGAAGTATCTTTCAGTTTCTTGCCAATAAGCACCAAGCGCCCAGTTTAATGATCCACCATCTGTTGAAACCCATTTAAGCTCCATAGATGTATTTTCAAATTCATTATACTCACCAGCAAANACACTAGTTGCTGCGTTATAATCAGCATCAATTACCCAAGCAACTTCCTGTTCATGCATATTAAGGATTGCAGTTAGTTGTGAGTTATCAAAATCATGCTCAAGTTTTGCTGTATAGATTTTTGACTCATACTGATCTCCAAGGCCTCCACCGAAGACACCAGCGGTATCATAATCATTAGCAAAAGAAGGAGGAATGTTATTAAGACCTGTTCTTCTATCTTTATTACAATCTCCACCTAATGGATTTGGATTTGGAACTCCACCAGTATTAATTTGAGGAGTATCACCTAGATAACAACTAAATAATTCAGCTACAGTAGCAGAAGCAACAAAAGTTTCTGCCATACTTGCCTTTAATGTCAAAGTTGTTCTTTCAGTTAATTCACCTTTTAAAGTCAGTCTTGCAAAGCTCTCTTCAGTAGCAGGATAATATTTTTGAGTTGGAGCAGGATTNAAATGCTGAGTTGCAACAAAACCATTTGCTGCATCTAAGGTAGTATAAGTCGAGTCACCTGCAACATTTTGCATCCACCCTTCATCCATATTACTTTCATATAATGCCAAACGTGCACCCCACGTGTCACTTATAGGTCCTGAAATCACAAANTCATATGTATCTGTTTTATATTCAAACTCATGACCAACACTTAAATTAAGNTCAAATTCATCTGTTGGATCATTTGTTATTACTGAAACAGCACCTGCAGTAGCATTCTTACCAAAATAAAGAGCTTGCGGACCCTTTAATATGGCCACTTGTTGTGTATCAAATAAACCTTCATTAATTACCCTACCTTGAGGAAAATAAACATTATCAATCATAACAGCAACTGACTGCTCAATACCCAAACTACCTGGACTTGATGCAATACCTCTGATAGCGATTTGAACACCACTACCACTGTTAATTCTATTAATTTCAAGTGAAGCTGATGAAGCTGCCAAATCGTCTAAAGTATTAATATTTAGATTTTCCATTTCCTCTTCAGTGTAAGCCGTAATGGCAACTGGAATATCTCTAATTGACTCATCCTTAGCTCTAGCAGTAACAACTATTTCTTCAATGTCGCTNGAGATTGTTTCTTGAGCAATAGCAGGACTAAATCCTAATACTAATGCAAATAGTAATGTAAATAATGAATTTTTGTTCATTAATACCTCCCCTGTAATTTTTTAGTTTTTGAATTAAAATTCAATAACATTGTGCTTTATTTAAGATTAAAATACAATATATTTATAATTTAAATAAATTAAACTACTGTTAAATAATAATAAAAAATTAGNAAAAAATGACTTTTTCAGGACTAACAGATGATAGATTAGCACTTCATGAGCTTGTAATGACTTATGGTGATGCGGTTACAAGAAATGATTCNAGTGACTGGGGTAATACATGGGCTGAAAATGCAATTTGGAGTGTTCCAAATTTTCCAGGGCTTGAAAAAGTTGAGGGAAGAAATGAAATAGTAAAAAGATGGCAAGATGCAATGAAAAATTATAAATATATTGTATTTACTGCTCATCTTGGTTCATTAAAAATTAATGGAAATTTAGCAGAGGGAACAACTTATACAATTGAAGTCAGTACTGATGTGGAAGGAGAAAAAGCTCAAATTCATGGTCAATATCTTGATAATTTTATTAAAATTAATAACCAGTGGTATTTTAAAAAAAGAACTTTTTCAATTCTTCATACAACATAAAATAACAAATAAAAATTGATAAATATTTTCAGGGGGAAAATATGAAAAAAGATCTAAATAAAGAGAGAGAATCAAAAGTAAGTGGATCATCAAACACCTTTTACAATGAAGAAGTAAAAATTACTGGTGAAAGATACACCTCACGTGATTTTATGGAGAAAGAACTCTCAAAATTATGGTCAAAGGTTTGGAATATAGGAGGCTGGGGTAAGGAATTAGAAAAACAAGGTGATTTTATTACACATCACATTGGAAGAGAATCAATTCTGATGGTTAAAGATAAAAATAATAAAGTTAGAGCATATCATAATGTTTGCCCACATCGGGGAAACAGATTAGTTCATGTTGACTCAGGTTATGTAGACGATTTTACCTGTACATATCATGGTTGGAAATTTAACTACTCAGGTGATCTAATCTATGCCCAAGATCAAGAGGATTTTCCTCAAGGTAATCCATGTGGAAAAGTTAAATTATCAGAAATACCATGTGAGGAATATGGAGGTTTCATATGGTATAATATGGATAAAAATTGTTTCCCTCTCAGGGGTTTCTTGGGAGAAGTAACCAAATATATTGATCTATATGATAATGAGGGATTAAAAAGGGTTTATCACAAAGTTTGTGAGGTACCGTTTAATTGGAAAGCATTAAGGGATAATTTTTGTGAGTCATATCACTTACCCTCAACTCATCCACAAATAAGCGATTACTATGATGATGACTATAAAAATACTGATTTTGAGTTATATGAAACTGGTCATAATTTAATGAAAATGAAAGGATCTTTTCCTTCGTTAAGAAATCCTGAAACTTTTGAGATAAATGAGAAACTAAAAGCTGATTTAATTTATTGGAATTTAAATCCAGAAGATTTTGATGGAAAGGCTCACCTTGTGAGGGAAAGTCTCCAATTACAGAAAAAGAAACTTGGTAAAGGAAAAGGTTTCCATCACTTTGATAACCTTCCTAATTCATGGTTAACGGATGCCTTTCATTTTAATATTTTTCCAGGTACATCAATTACATATACTGCAAATGTTGTTTCGCTTCAGAGAACAGAACCTCACCCAACTGATCCAAATAAATCTATATATGACCATTGGGGCCTAGCACTTAAACCAAATGACTCTGATTTAGTAGCCTCTCCGGAGGATATGGTGCCTTGGGAGGAAGTAGAAAAAAAAGTAGTAATTTTTGGAGAAGAAACATTAAGTGATGTTGCTGATCAAGACCTTGAAAGAGCTAGCGCTCAGCAACTTGGTTTTCATTCAAGTGGTTTTAATGGTGCTTATCTCTCTGGACAGGAAAATCGTGTACAACAATTTCATAACTTTATAGATAGATATATTTATAAAAGATAATTTTAAGACATATGGAGAATAAAATGCGTTTAATCTTTAAGACAATAATTCTAAGTTTACTTATATTAGTATCTTTTCATGCCAATGCTAAACTTGGATTTGTAGGAATAGGCGTTTCCGATATTCAAAAATCAACAAAATTTTATCAAGATATACTTGGTCTAGATGTAATTGGAACCTATGATGATATTACAGTAGATAACGCAGACGGATCTGAAAGTTTTCTTGATGAGGTTGTTCTTGGATATAGTGATAAACCAGGGACCTTGTTAGTACTAATGAATTGGCCAAAAGATGAAAAAAAATATGATGGTGATAATGTAAAAATCGTTTTTGAAGTAGAGGATGCAAAAGAAGTTATGAAAAAAATTAAAAAAGCTGGTGGTAAAATAGACAGAGAAGCCTTACCCCACTATACAATAGAAGGTGGTTTAGTTGGACTTGGTCGCGATCTTGATAATTATGTTGTTGAAATTATCCAATGGAAGGTGAACTAAAAATGTTACTTAGACAATTTAAGCATAAAGCAACGTCAACTTATTCCTATTTGATTGCTAGTAAATTGAATAATGCAATCTTGATTGATCCAGTTAAAGAAGAGATAAAAAAATATCAAAAAAAATTGAAAGAATTTAACCTTGATCTTAAATACGCTATCGATACTCATGTTCATGCAGATCATATAACTGCATTAGGAGATTTAAGAGATATTTATGATTGCAAAACAATTATGGGGGAACAATCAAAAGTAAATTGTATTTCTCAATCTATCAGAGATGGTGAAAACTTATACTTAGATGAAATAAAAATTAAAGCTATTTATACGCCTGGCCATACTGACGACTCATACTGTTATTTATTAAATGATAATAAAAAACAATTTTTATTTTCTGGTGACACTTTATTAATAAAAGGAAACGGAAGGACTGACTTTCAGAATGGTGACCCTAGCCTTCTATTTGAAAGCTTGCATGAAAAAATTTTAATACTTGATGATGAAACCATAATATACCCAGCCCATGACTATAAAGGTTTTAAGTCAACTACTATCAAAGAGGAAAAAACAAATAATCATCGACTAAGTATGGATAAGAATACTTTTATAAATTTTATGAATAGCCTGAATTTAGAAACTCCAAAGTTAATTGATATTGCGGTATCTTTGAACAAAGAATGCGGTATCATTAAATAGAATTAATTTTAAATTTTTCTGAAAAGTTTCTAAATTTATTCAATATTATCTTTAATTCACTAGGATTATAATTTTTAGATGGAAATTTACCCCAAACAGCTTCAGGCCAAGCCTTGTCATTTGAAAATCTTGCAATAACATGAATATGAAACTGAGAAACAATATTACCCAAAGAAGCAATATTTATTTTATCGGCCTTAAAACTATCATTTATAAATTTTGAAACTTCATATATTTCATTATCAAGCTGATTTCTTTCTTCTTTTGATAAATCAAATAATTCAATAATATTTGGTCTTTTTGGAACTAGTATAAACCAAGGATAGTTGGAGTCATTCATCAGTAAAAATTTACATAAAGGTAAATCACAAATTAATTTAGTATCATTTAAAATTTTTTTATTTAAAAGAAAGCCTTTTTCTTTTGTCATAATTTAAGTTCTGACTCAAATTCATCAACAGTATAAGATCGCATAAACCGAGTATCAAAAATCTTTTCCTCGTCTTCTCTTATTTCTTTTGCAATATCTGGTTCACTTAATTTCTCCCCGCAAGCCTTGAAAGTTTCCTCATCAGGATAC
>NZOB01000031.1 GCA_002693085.1 Flavobacteriaceae bacterium
ATAATATTTGTTAAGCTATTAATTCTTATAGTTTCACCGTTATTAATTTTTGGCCAACTAGATTTTGATTTTGTTATTTCTAATCCAGGATTAGCTTTAAGATCACATGGAGCACAATCTTTTTGTGAAATTAAAATAGTTGGAACTAGTAAGACAAAAAGTAAAATTTTCTTCATCTATTAAATATAACTAAAAGTGATATAATGAATTACTTACTAATTTCCTTAAGAAAATAGTACATGATAACCATGATAGCAAGGCTACCAATGAGTATAAAAATTCCAAAGCTGGATAGCTCCATATTTACACTTATGCAAAAAATATACCTAAATATTATGGAGACCAAGCTCTACCGCCTGTAGCTTCATTTAAATCAACGCATCCAACTTGTCTTCCTGGAATTGGATTATATGCTAAAACTTTTTCACCAATAGTTTCAGACCATTTAAAAGAAGTTATGGTAAGTCTTCTAATTGTGTTTAGAAAATTATATGAAAGAGCAACAACAGGGGGATTATTTTGATTGCTTTCGAAATCTCTTGAATACTTATAAAAATCTGAATTCCATGATTTATGAGAATCTACTTTATCCTTGAAGAAATATTTTAACCTTGACTCAAGATCTTCATTAGTTATTTGATTTATTTTTGAATTATTACTTTCTGACAAGCAATTTTCTACAAAACAATCAAAAGCTTTTTTTAACAAGTTCTGTTGTTTTGCCTCCATCATATTAATAACATATAAATCGATAAATTTTGTAAGATTTAATTCCTTCGCGCCTGGAACTTCATCGTCAGATGGAATAATTAACTCCGTTAAATTTGAAAGTAAGATTATTTGGTCTTTACTAAAAAAAACAGGTTTCCAACTTGTGCCATCAGAACAACTATGTAGTAAACTGGAGACAGCAGGAGTTAAAGTTATTGCTCCAACACCTAAGCCTAAATTCTTTAGTAATTCTCTTCTTTTCATTTATAAGTTTCTCTTGTTTAGTTCTTTTACTGCATAGTCAACAGCTCTAGCAGTTAAAGCCATATATGTTAATGATGGATTAACATTTCCTCCAGAAGTCATAGCAGCTCCGTCTGTTACAAATACATTTTTTACAGAGTGAATTTGATTATACTTATTTAGTACTGAAGTTTTAGGATCACGCCCCATTCTTGCTGTACCCATTTCATGTATTCCGTTTCCAAAATTATATTTTTTACCTGTTCCTTTAACCTCTTTAAATCCTGCTGCTTCAAGCATTTCGATCGCTTGTTGCTGCATATCTTTTCTCATATTTAATTCATTCTCTTTCAAACTTGCATCAAAAGTTACAGTAGGTAATCCCCATCTGTCTTTCTTATCATAATTCAAATACATCCTATTATCATGATAAGGTAATATTTCACCAAAACCAGTCAATCCCATTGTCCATCCACCTGGTTTTAAAATAGCTTCTTTTAAATCTTTGCCATAAGAAAGTTCTGCAATTTGTTTGGTCCAATCTCCTCTACTTCCACCTCCTTGATAACCATATCCTCTAAGGAAATCTTTTCTATTTGTATTGCCTCCAATATTTCTAAATTTAGGAATGTATATTCCGTTTGGCCTTTTACCAATGTAGTATTTGTCTTGAAAGCCATCGTGTTTCCCACTTGCTCCAATTTGAAAATGGTGATCCATTAAATTGTGTCCTAATTCACCCGAATCATTTCCCATTCCATCAGGAAATCTATTAGATTTTGATTGAAGTAAAATAGAAGTAGACCCTATTGAAGAAGCACAAACAAAAATAATTTTAGCTTTAAATTCATATGTCATCATTGTTTCGGCATCAATTATTTTAACTCCGCTTGCCCTTTTTTTATCTTCATCATATGAGATTTCATAAACTACTGAATTTGGTCTCAAAGTCATGTTCCCTGTATCTTCAGCAGCTGGAAGCGTTGATGAATTACTGCTGAAATATGCGCCGTATGGACATCCTCGNCTACAACGATTTCTATATTGACAAGACACTCTTCCTTTTCCTGGCTTTGTNCCTTCTGTTATATGAGCAACCCTTCCAATAGTTAATACTCTATCATCATATTTTTTTGCNAGTGTTTCCTTAAGGACATTTTCGACACATGTAAGCTCCATAGGTTTTAGTAGCTTTCCACTTGGATATTGAGGAAGTCCTAAATTTTCTCCACTCACACCAATATATTCTTCAACGTAATCATACCACGGAGCCATNTCTTCATACCTAATTGGCCAATCNACAGCAATACCTTCTTTTGCATTTCCTTCAAAATCAAATTTTGTAAGCCTATGGCTTTGTCTTCCCCATGTTAAAGATCTTCCTCCAACATGATATCCTCTTATCCAATTAAAAGGCTTGTCTTCATTNTAAGGGTGTTTTAAGTCATCAACGAACATATGTTTTGTTGATTCAGTATTTACATATCCTGTTCTACTCTGTTTTGGTTGNTTTTTCTTAATCTCATTAGTGATTTTATCACCAGATGGAAAATCCCAATGATCCATGTTAGCCGTTGTGTAGTCTTCAGGGTGACTCAACATTCTTCCCCTTTCAAGGACTAAAGTTTTTAATCCTTTTTCACACAACTCTTTTGCAGCCCAACCTCCACTTACACCAGTACCAATAACTATAGCGTCGTATTCTGTTTTCATTTTCCTTGATTTCTAATTTAGGAAAATAATGGAACTTATTATGTTAAAGTTTTTTGCTTGAGGATGAAAAGATAATAAAGTATATAAAATTGATAATTTTTAATTATTTAATATACTGCTTTAATGTATTTGATTTTTAAATTGAATTCTCCTTCTTGTTTGTCAGATATCTGTAAACCAAGGGAGCTAATTTTGTCCNTATCCATTGAGGGATAATCTGAATANGAGTANCCTCTCCACGTAGGTTGAAATTCTTCAACTGGAATATCCACTTCAATCCATTGATCTTTCACNGATTTAAAATCGGATGAATAAGATGCTCTNCTATTTGATTGTCTAAGNCTTANTTTATATATATTGCCATCACCCATGCATTTAATCTTAAATGCCTTAACTCCCGTTAAAGTTTCTCTNTTAAAATATAATCTTGAAGANGCAAATCCACCATTNTTTTCAAGAGATAAATAACCGTTAAAAATTAAGTTTTTTTCTTCATCCAAGGACAANTAAGATTTTGAAATTCCTCCCATGACATCATCATTAACAATGTCCCAATTTGANAATCCTACATTTTCTTCAGGATTAATAATATCAAAAGTTTGACTACTTANATATTGAGAAATAAATAGAAATACTATTAAAAATATATTTTTCATTTTCAATAGTATATCAAATGATATGCCGATAAATCTTTTGCTTTTTTAAATTATTACTATCCGAATATCATTCCTATAATTAAAACTAATAATAANACCNCTACTNTAATTTTAAAAATTTTCTTTTGTCTTTTGTTTAGTTTAGGGATAGNGTCGTAGTTGTCGTCGAAATTAAAATTNTCCATTTGTTATTNTGAAACTAATCTTTCTTAACAAAATGTGCATTAATAATAATATCTTCTGGACATATTTTGGAATCATAACATCTCATTGCTAGAGATGTGTATGCAAATCCGTCATGTAAGGAGTTTTGGGAGGTTCCATGACCTGTATTAATAACACCACCTATTATTCCAGTGTAAGTATCAGATGACCAGTGTGAGAAAATATAACCATCAGACTGTTTTGCTTTAATAATTGCATTTTCTCCCCAATTAAATTCACATTTCGTTAATTCAGTATGTAAAAGCGTTACTGTCCCTCCATCAGATGGAATCGCATTAGTTGTTAAAGTAAAGGTCATTAATTCTTCGTCCTTCTTACAAGAAACAAGTATCAATGCACATAAAAACAGTAGTTTTTTCAATTAATTAATCTTTCTTAATAAAATGTGCATTTAAAACAATATCATAAACACATCTACCATCCCAGCATCTCATTTCTACACCCTGTNNAAGTCGGTTNTGACCNANAGCTCCANNACCGGTGGTGCCAACCNTTTTATGTATANAAGTATTGGCTGACCAATGTGAGAAAAAGTACCCATCAGATACTTTAGCATTAGCGTTTGCCGTATCGCCATATTTATATTCGTTCGTCGTTNCTTGAGCAGTTCCAATTGTAACAGTACCTCCTTCAGGCGGAATAGCATTTACGGTTAAAGTNAAGATTCTAGTGTCTNCGTCTTTTGAACATCCTAATAATAAGATAAAAGACAATATATATAACAGCTTCTTCATTTTTCTAATTTGTTCATATCAAAGTTAAGTTATTTTCCGATGCAAAAGTTAGAAAAAATATTCCCTAACATTTCATCATTACTAATTTCGCCTGTTATTTCACCCACAGAATCAATTACATTTCTTAAATCAATTGAAAGTAAATCTCCTGGCACTTCGTTCTCAATTGCTTCTCTTACTTTTTCAATAGAAGTGATTGAATCAGAAAGAGCATTATAGTGTCTTAGGTTTGTTACAACAACATCACTATTTGAAGAGTCGCTGCCAAATTCATTTGATAAATTGTCTCTAACGATACTAACTGATTCTTTATCAATAGCCGATATTTCTAGNAATGATGTTATTTTATATTTTTTAAAACTGTCTATATTGATTTTGGTTTTGCTCTTTAAATCAATTTTATTTCTAACTAAAATTATTTTTAAATCGTTGCTATAAAATTCTTCCAGATCACTTAATATCTCTTTTTCATTAGTATCATTTATATCAAACAAATAAATCAAAACAGAAGATTTTAAAATTTTTGATTTAGTTATNTCNATTCCTTTAATTTCAATCTCATCAGATGTTTCTCTTAATCCAGCAGTATCAATAAATCTAAATTTAATTCCATTTATAAAGACNGTATCTTCAATAGCGTCTCTAGTTGTTCCAGGAATATTTGAAACTATTGCTTTGTCTTCGTTTAGTAATGAATTTAGTAGAGAGGACTTCCCGGCATTTGGTTTGCCTGCAATTGCTACTGGAACTCCATTTTTAATTGCATTTCCAAGTTTAAAACTATCCTTTAAAGAAATTAATTTTTTCTCAACTTTATCAACTAGGTTAATTAAATCTTCCTTATTAGCAAACGAAACATCCTCTTCAGAAAAATCTAACTCCAGCTCAATCATTGATAGAAAATGAAGAAGGTCTGCTCTTAAAAGCTTCAGCTCACTCTGAAATCCTCCTCTCATTTGATTAAGAGAAATCTTATGCATTGCCTCTGAATCTGAGTAAATTAAATCTGAAACTGCCTCAGCCTGAGTTAAATCAAGCTTCCCGTTTAAAAAAGCCCTCATTGTAAACTCACCTGGCTTAGCAAGCCTAATGTTGTTNTTTAATAAAGCTTCCACAATNGATTTTTGAATATATGTAGATCCATGACAAGTTATTTCAACAGACTCATCACCTGTAAAAGATCTNCCTTTTTTAAAAANAGAAACTAAAACTTCGTCAATAACTTGATNATCTGAAACAAACTCTCCAAAGTGAAGAGTATGAGAACTTTGACCAGCTAATTTTTTTTTCTTTTTTGAANTAAANAAAGGTTGAAATTTAGAAATTGTGTTNGGGCCAGAAATTCTAATAATTGCTATTGCNCCCATTCCAGGAGCAGANGATATTGCAACTATATCGTCATTTACTTCCATNTCTAAATCTTCTTTGTAAATGTTGCNCTTCTTTTATGAAGNGTGCTTTCATAGTTTTTCCAAAATGCTTGAATGGCTTTGTTTTCAACTAGTTCTGGATTGGTTTCAACCTCAACTATTCCTCTCTTGTTGAAGGTCTGTTGAAGATCATTGAATAAAATTGCAGTAGCTCCTTTACTTTGATATTTTGGATCAACTCCAATCANGTATAATGANACTCTATCATTAAAATGTTGNGCCTTAAAAATATGTAAAAATCCAAACGGNAATAGTTTNCCNTTCATTTTTTTAAGNGCTCTTGAAAATGAAGGCATAGTTATTAAAAATGCNATTAAATTTCCTTCACTATCTACTACACATTTTATAAAATCTGGGTGAATATATTTAATGAATTTTTCTTTATAAAAATCAATTTGATATTGCTTAATGGTAACATAGGTTTGAAGCGGGCTATAAGTAATGTTTAACAATTCAAACATTTTATCAACGTAAGGAATAATTTCCTTAGTTGACTTGAAGTTAATTGATTTTAGATTATATCTTTTTGCAATTATTTCAGCAAATTTTTTCACTTTTTCAGGAGCCTCTTCCTCAGAAAAAATTTTGATTTTATACTCTACCCATTCAGCCAATTGCTTAAGTCCTAATTTAACAAGATGCTCTTTCTGATAAGGGTAATGATACCATGTTATCATCGTGTTTAATTCATCATATCCGTAGGTCAATAATCCTGCCTTGTCCATATTTGAGAAACCAACTGGACCTTCAATGAATTCTAGTTTTCTTTCTTTACCAAATTCTAATACTTTTTCAATTAACTTCTTGCTAACATCTATGTTATCAATAGTATCATACCAACCAAATCTTAATTTATTTTTTTTCTGATCCTTNATTTCAACCCAATTTACAATAGCAGCTATCCTACCTACAATATTTTCTTGCTCGTCATAAGCCAAATAGAATTCTGCTTCTGCATTTTTAAAAACAGGATTTTTGCTAGTGTCCATTGCCTCAATTTCCTCGTTAATTATAGGTGGAACCCAATATTCACAATCCTTGTAAAGTTTAAATGGAAACATTACAAAGTCCTTGACTTGTTTTGAGTTTTTAACTGTAATTATCTTAATCATTAGAATATTAAAAATTTCTTTCTCTGTGGTTTATTAGCTTTCTTAATTTGTTTTTTCTCTTGTCTTGATTGCTTTTTGTTTTGTTTTCCAACCTTTTTTGAATCCTTTTTATTGCTTTTTTCTATTTTCTTTTCCTGTTTTAATTTGTCTCTTAATTCTTTTAATTTCTTTCTATCAATAGGCAATTTGTCTCTATGCCAATCTAATCTTTTTGAAAACCCAAAGTCAACATAACTATTTGATGGAGTATTTTTGAGACTTCCTCCAAAGTTTAAGTCAACTTGTAAGTTTTTTGAAACAAGATTAGCTATTCCAAATTTAAAAAAGTTGTCTGAATATATATCGTTTTCGATTATTTGATATTCTGCAAAAATGCTCCACCGTGGATTACTCAAATTGTGAGTCAACGTAAATATATAGTTTATCTTATTATAACCCGATCCAAAATTTTCAAGAGATAAATTATTTACAATAACCCATTTACCCAAAAAATGATTTTGAGTAGCTATACCAATAAATGGTAGAATAGTATTTTGATCTTGATAACCAAAATTTTCTTTTTTTAAGTAAAAAAATTGATCGTCATACTGAACGTTATTTTCAAACAAATAATCTCCTCCAGCAAAAATTGAAACAGCAGGAATAAGATCTGTTAATTTAATTTTTTTATTTGATCTCCAACTATATAAATCTTCACTATGCCATTTTTTGTTTTTAAAAGGATCGAAAATTAAATACTTAACTCCAAGTGAATGTTCAGCTAAAAAATTCTCTTTTTGACTTGTATTATACTTATAATTATCAATAATATCTCTTGTATTATAACTTCCTTTCAGAAATATTTCTAGGTTCTCTAAATACAAACCGTATCTTACATTGTATACAGCATTAATTCCTCTGATTTCTGAATCATTCAGGTTTGCATGTGAAAAAGAATAGTTATTTCCTCCTATTTCAAATTGTAGAACATCTCTTCCAACAGAAAATGCACCATGAGAAGTTCCAGGCCTATTAGAATTAATGGTTTCTGTGTACTGTGAAAACAAGCATGTAGAAATAAACAACAAAAGAATGGATAATCTCTTTTTCATTTAAATTATAACTGAAGTTAAAGCCATTATTTGATTAATTGTATTTTTGATAATAATAATTATAATGATTTTTATATATATAATATTATTTTTTATTGTTTTTAGCTACATTCTCAAAAAACTTATTCCTTATATTTTGAGATACATACTCAAAAAAAACTTTGAAAAGTTTACTAAAAGGGCTGGGCAAAACAACCCGTTTCATAAACCACCTAAAAAAGAAGAGAAAAAAAAGGAACAGGTAGGAGAATATATTGATTATGAAGAAATTGATTAATTTTTTTTTCACGCGTAATTCTATTTATCATATTGCAATAGTTGCCTTTTTTGCGGTTGCTTCTTTAGCATATTTTAGTCCATTACTTTCAGGAAAAGCTATTTTTCAATCTGATATCGCTCAGTTTTCAGGAATGGCAAAACAGATTGTTGATCATAGAGAATCTTTTAATGAAGAACCTTACTGGATAGATAATGCATTTGTTGGAATGCCTACGTTTCAAGTTGCAGTTAAATATCCTTTTGACTTATTAGATAAGATTGATAAATCTTTACGATTTCTACCAAGACCTGCTGATTATTTATTTATTTATTTATTGTCCTTTTACATTCTGCTAATTTCACTTAAAGTAGAAAAAAAGTTTGCTGTTGTTGGTGCTTTTGCTTTTGCATTTTCTACGTATCTAATTATAATATTAGGAGTTGGTCACAATACCAAAGCGCTTGCAATTGGGTATGCTCCAATAGCCATAGCTGGAGTATATAATTTATTTGAAAAAAAATACTTGATTGGATTCATTTTAGCAGCTCTAGGATTTGGATTACAAATTAATGCAAATCATTATCAAATGACTTACTACTTTGTAATGTTGTGTGGTCTATTAGCATTAATTCATTTATTTAATGAAATAAAAAACAAGAATATTGACTATAAAAAATATACTGGTTTTGTTGGAGCAATAATTCTTGCAATAACTCTTAATGCAACATCCATTCTCGCAACTAAAGAGTATACAGATTTTAGCACAAGAGGGAATTCTGAACTTACAATTACGCCTGATGGATCTGAAAAACAAAACACTGGTGGTTTAACCCGTGAATATATTACAGAATATAGCTACGGGACAACTGAAAGTTTTAATCTAATTATTCCTAGATTCACTGGTGGGGGCAGTGGAGATTTAATTGATAAAGATTCTGATTTTTTTAAAAATCTTAGAAATTATGATTCTGAAAGTGCTAAAATAATTTATGAAAATGCTAGACTTTATTGGGGAGATCAACCTATAGTTGAAGCTCCAGCATACATTGGTGTAACAGTATTCTTCTTATTTGTTATTGGTTTGTTTTTTCTTAGCCGAATAAATTTAATTTGGGTATTAAGCGCATTTGCATTCAGCTTGTTTTTGTCGTGGGGTAAAAACTTTTCTTTTTTGACAGATCTGTTTATAGACTATTTCCCATTCTACAATAAATTCAGAGCTGTATCATCTATTCAAGTTTTAATTGAATTTTTAGTTCCTTTTATCGCTATTCTTGGTCTGTATAATTTTTACAAAAAAAGAAGTGAAAAAATAATTACTCAAAAGAAGCTACTAATAATTGGATCAGCTTTTCTTTCAGTATTTGGTATTTTATATTTTTTTGGTGAAAGTTTATTTGATTTTAAATCCAACTTTGAACCTTTTGATCAATATCCAGAAATACTAAAAATGATTATTGATGAAAGAGTTATAGTTTATAAATCAGATATTTTAAGAAGTTCTGTTTTTGTAATCCTTTGTTTGGGAATATTATATGCTAGTATTAATAAAAAAATAAATGAAAATTACAGTTTATTAGTTCTGTTTCTAATCATAACTATTGACTTATGGTCAGTAGATAAAAAGTATGTAAATGAAGATGACTTTGTTGCTAAATCATCTATTTCTAATCCCTTTAAAGCAAATTTTTTAGATCTAGAAATACAAAATGATAAAAGTGATTTTAGAGTTTTTGAACCATACAGAGGATTAACTAACGGTCGAACATCCTATTTCCACAAATCAATCTCCGGATATAATGCGGCCAGACCTCAAAAAATGCAAGACTTATTTGACTTCTATTTGTTTAAAAGAAATTATAAAGTTCTTGATATGCTTAATGTGAAGTATATAATCGATGTAAATCAAAACAATCAACTTGAGCTGCAAACTAACGAAAACAGTTTAGGTTCTGCATGGTTTGTTGAGGAACTAGTTTCTGTTGAAAGCTTTGATGAAGAAATATTGCAGCTAAATAACATAGACTTTAAAAAAACTGCGATATCTCAAAATATAAATGATAGATCTTATAAAAAAGATCCTCAAAACTCAATTGTTCTCAAGGAAAAAAGAGCTAATAAGTTGATTTATGAAGTGGATGCAATATCAAATCAGTTTGCTGTTTTTTCCGAGGCCTATTATAATAAAGGATGGAATGTTATGATCGTTAATAGTGTAGATAAATCCATTGATTCAAAACCTTTAATTCATCAAAGAGTTAATTATTTGCTGAGGGGGATGGAAGTTCCTGCAGGAAAATATGAACTACATTTTTGGTTTGATCCTCCTGTTTTAGTAACTGGATCAATTATCTCTATTTTTTCTATTGTAATTTTATTGTTATCAATAGGCTTTTATTTTAAAAAGAGTGTTAATGTATAATAAACTTCCAAAATACCGATATAAAAAAACCTTAACAATGCTTAAGAAAATTTTACCAGACGGTGGAATAATTTATGACCTTGGTGTTAGAAATCCATTTTCAGAAATAATGGAAAAAGAAGGTTACAAGGTCATTAATAGTGAAGGTCAAGATTTTGATTTTGAATATGAAATTAAAATACCAAAGGAAGTTGATCTTGTTACTGGGTTTGAAATATTAGAACATTTAGTTTCTCCTTTCCCTCTTTTAAAAAATTTGAATTGCAAAAGACTTTTTGTTACCGTTCCATTAAGCTTATGGTTTTCTAAGGCTTATAAAAATAAGCATGACGAAAGGGATCGTCATTATCATGAATTTGAGGCATGGCAATTTGACTGGCTATTAGAAAAATCAGGCTGGGAAGTAAAGAAAAAAGAGTACTGGAAGAACCCTACTTTTAAATTAGGATTTAGACCATTACTTAGAAATTTTACAAATAGATATTATGCTGTGTATGCTGAAAAGTCTCTAAGAAACTATACTAATTATTACAAAGGCGTTTTAAATCTTTAATTTTTTTATTATGAAAATTGGAATGATTCTAGACGCTATTTATCCAAGTGATGCAAGGGTCACAAATGAATGTGAAGAACTTATTAAAGATGGTCATGAGGTTTATTTGTTCTGTGTTTCATATCAAAAAAGCTATATTAAAAGTGAGATAATAAACGGCATAAAAGTTCGAAGATATTACTGTTCATCATTAACGTATAAACTATCTGCTCT
>NZOB01000032.1 GCA_002693085.1 Flavobacteriaceae bacterium
ACAATAATAAGTATACCTTATACCATCTTTAAATAGGTACATTGTATTTGCATCTGCCCTGTCTTGACTTGGTGACCATAACCATTTCCCTTCAATTGAATAGATTAAGGGGTCATTGCCCTCTCTATCAACATTACAAGAAAAAACAAGTGGAATAAATAATAGTATTAGTTTTTTCATTATTCAAACTTAATTATTTCAATTTAAATGTAGTAACTACAATACAGTGGTCTGATGGGTAAGCAAAACTTTTATTATTTATTTCTATTTGTTCGTTAAAGAATTGCATATAAGTTTTTGATTGAGTAGACTTTAATTTTTTGCCTTTGTAGAAAATATAATCAATTCTATGAGAATCGTCTCTTTCCTTATGATCCCAAGTTATTCCTGGGTATTTTATTGGATTTGGATTTTTTTCTCTAAAAGAATCGGTAAAACCCAAATCTTCAAAAACTTTGGTTGAATACCATGGAACAACTAAACCATTGTGAATGTTTTTTGTTTTTTCACTCCAATCAAGATGAGATGGGCTATTCATGTCTCCTCCAACTATAATTGGAATAGAATCTGATTCTTTAGCATATTTTTCAAAATAAGGAAGAACTTTTTGAATCATATTATATCTGTGCTCGGTTCGTTCCCACTCTAATAGTTCTTGAACAGTTTTACCCATATCTTCAGGCTTATTATTCCACGGCTGGTAATGAAACCAGTTAGAAAAAAACCTAACTTTTTTGTTGTTTATAAAAATTTCAATACCACCCAAAAAGAAAGGATAGTCTGTGTCAATTCTTTCCCCAAATGGAAATTTTGAGTATATAGAAAGATTAACTGATTTATCATCAAGAGCAGTACCTTCTTTTGCTACCAAATGAAAATTATATCCATTTTTTTTAGCAATATAGGGTCCTGACCCATAGGTTTCTACCATTAAAACTATATCTGGGTTTATTTCTTTTATCATATCAGCAACATTATCAACACCATTTTCAATCTGATTTCCGGACCTTAAAATGTTCCAAGCCATCACTTTGAATTCTGTTTTTTGAGCAAAAACCTGCTGTGAAAATATTGTAAAAAATATGAGAGTTTTGATTGTAAATAATTTCATATCAGACATCTAATTTTATAAATGTAAATAAAATAACTACATTTGCGCTGTTGTGTAATCTTGGCATTAGCCAAGAGGTTTGTAGAAACCAATGAGAAGCTTTCCAATAGGGGAGCTTTTTTATTTTACTAAACTACAATTTCTAACTCCTTAGTCTTTTTCCAATCTCCTCTTGTAAAGTCAGGGAATGCCTGTGGAGACCCATCATTTTCAATTGAGCTTGCACTAAGTGGAGTAACAGCACTCCAAAAACATCCTTCATATACATTTTGATCAAGCGGTAAACCGTTTTTTAGACATTCAACAATTCTATACATCATTATTCCATCCATACCTCCGTGACCTGATTTTTTCGTTTTAGAATTTAATCTCTTATAAAGTGGATGATCATATTTTTCATAGAGTTTTTCTAATTTATCACCTTGAATCCAACTATGATGATCTTTAGTAATTCCTTCAAATCCATTTTCAAAAGCAGCTCTAGTTGGAAAACCAGCCAATGTTCCCTTTGTACCTTGAATCAAGTTTAGTCTTGAATAAGGCCTAGGGCTTGTTTCATCCCATTGGACCATTACAGTTCTGCCTAGGTTTGTTTTAATAATTGAGGTATTCATATCTCCATTAGAAAAATCCATCTTATTCCACTTGTGATCTGAATCAAAATTTTCTTTTGCAAATTTATTCCTTCCGATAGCAGGAGATGAAAGTGATACTAAGTGTTTAAAATTGTCTTCATTTCTAGCTAAATTCATGTATTGAGCNACAGGTCCTAATCCGTGNGTTGGATATAAATTNCCTTTACTTTCAGCATAATGTAATGTNCTCCAATTTCCTGTNCCTCTNTCNGTNTTAAACATTTGCCACCTNAGCTCATGAATATATGCAGCTTCAGCNTGTAAAAGNTCTCCAATAGCACCTTTTCTACACATATTTAANAACATTAGTTCATCNCTTCCATAATTNACATTTTCCATCATCATGCAATGTTTTTTTGTTTTTTCAGATGTNTTAACAATTTCCCACATTTCCTCTAGTGTTATGGCAAGTGGNACNTCAGAAAATGCATGAGCACCATCTTTCATNCACTGTATTGCCATAGGTGCATGACTTCTCCANTTTGTACTAATAAATACAACATCAGGTTTNACCTCTTTTANCATTAATTTCCATTTATTTTCATCACCCCAATAGGTTTTTAGATTTGAANAATTAGCATTATATGTTTTAAGCTTATTTAATTCTCTTTGAACAATGTCTTCATATAAATCACAAAGAGCTACTACTTCAGTTCCTNGAATTGTNGCAAAATTCTTTAAATGGGTACTNCCNCTATTTATACCAATAAATGCAGCTCGAATATTATCATTTGGTTTATCTGCAAAATCACCCATNTAAGAACCTTGTCTCTCAGAGTTTAAATTATTTTGACAATTTATACTTAGTGATGAGGCTGCAATTACACCCAAACTAGATGTTTGCATAAATTTTCTCCTATTATAATTTTTCATAAATTTTATTTTAAGTGTTGACTAAAAAAATCCCATATTTCTTCACTAGCATTTATATCCATATTTCCCCATGCACCTGGCCAGTCATGACCACCACCATGTACAGTATAAAATCTAACATCATCTTTTGATTCTGATGTAAATCTTTTTTCAAGAATTACATAAGAGTTATCCGCTGAATTATTGTTAGGTAGGTTAATAATTTCTGAACTAGAACAGCTATTAATATTAGACCAATAGTCAATTATATCTTCAATTTTTGGAGCACCTCCCCAACCCCAAACTGTGGACATAGATCCATCCATAGGTACTGTTCTGTCATTAGTACCTGAAATTTGAAGTATAGGAATTTTATAATCGGGATTACAATTTTTCCAATCATATCCGCTCATTGTTCCTGTAACTGATGCAATTGCTTTAAAAGTTCCACTTTGTTCGCATGCTAATGTATAACTCATAAAACCACCATTGGACATACCGCTAACAAAAGTGTTTTCTTTACTCAACTTATA
Organism: Flavobacteriaceae bacterium; assembly: GCA_002693085.1. The sequence goes on from NZOB01000032.1 coordinate 3,132, forward strand.
TTGATCTTGCAGAAGCTTTGCCAATTGAGTTAAAAAATCAGAATCTGGTACAGAACTCATGGGTTTTATATTGGCGTTCCAATGAGGCATTCCTGTCATTTCATTATTAGTTCCTTGAGGATAACAAACTGCAAAACCTTTTTCTTCAGCAATACTATTCATTCTAGAATAGTTCATAATGTTATTGGAATTACTAGTATAACCATGTAAGACAAAAACAAGCGGGGAGTTTTCTGGTAAATTTTTTGGCTTATAAAAAATATATCGTCTGTTTTGTGAATTGTGAGTAATATAAAATTCTCTAGGATAAGTTATTTCTTGTTCAATATCATTTGAATCAATGTCACTATNACTACATCCTANTAAAGTAAAAAATATNATTAGTGAATAAAATAATNTAAAGTTCATTANACACTTTTTCCAGGAACNGGAANTTTGTATTTACCNTGATTATCTGGCAAAACAGGNGCTGTGCTTCCCCAACTTAAATTATCAGGAACTAATTTTTCATCAGCATTCATTGCAGACTCCCATTCAATTAATTTGCCTGAATATGTAGCCATTCTTCCCATAATTGCAGTCATAGTAGCTGTAGCTCCATATTCTGTNTCATCTATTTGTCCACCAGATCTTATTGATTTGAATAATTTATTGTGTTCAATTTGATAAGGACTAATATCATTCTTAGGATCATATTTGTGTAATAAATTTCCATTGTGATCATTTATTGTAACNACACCACCATTTCTNAAATTAATCACTCCCTTGGTGCCAACTAGCACTTCATTAACTTTTCTTAAAGTTCCAGGTTGATGTCTACATTGACTATGTATAACAGCCCCACTTGGATATTTAAACTCAACGTAATGGTGATCAAAAATTTCACCATGATCAATTCCTTTTCTNACTTCTCTTCCTCCCATACCTTGTGCAGAAATAGGGTGTTCATCTAAAAACCAATTTGCAACATCCAAATTATGAATATGTTGTTCAACAATNTGATCTCCGCAAAGCCANTTAAAATAGTACCAGTTTCTCATTTGATATTCAAGNTCTGATTGTTGTGGNTCTCTTTTTCTTACCCAAACTCCGTGTCCATTCCATTTTACAGTTCCAGANATAATTTTTCCAGCAACACCTCTTCTAACTTGTTTTAAAATATCAAGATAACTTAGTTGATATCTTCTTTGTAGTCCTACAACTACATTTANTTTTTTTTCTTTTACTAGCTTGGCAGATTCTAAAATTCTTCTAACACCTGCAGCATCTGTTGCAACAGGTTTTTCCATAAAAATATGTTTACTNTTATTGACAGCATATTCAAAATGTTGAGGTCTAAAACCAGGTGGTGTAGCGAGAATCACNACATCAGCCAAATCAATAGCTTTTTTATAGCCNTCAAATCCAACAAATTTGTTTTTATCTTTTACTTTAATATNCANTTCACCGTCAAGTTCATCAATTATNGCATTNAAACTTCTTTCGAGTCTATCCTCAAAAGCATCACAAAGAGCTACTAATTCAACATTTTTATCAGCACGAAGGGCTTGAACTGCAGCTCCAGTTCCTCTTCCTCCACATCCAACAACAGAAATTTTTAATTTCTTGTCTAATTGTTTTTGTTTTTTAAATGAGAATGAAGGAAGAACCAAACTTCCAGTTAATATAGATGAGTTTTTTAGAAAAGATCTTCTTTTAATATTGTCCATAATTATAAGTTTAAAAGTTATCTACTTTTTTGTAAGATTCAATTAGTTTTATTTCTCCATTTTTTCCTGGAAAAGCATTTCCATGCTCCATACCTAAGATTCCTGTAAAACCTTTTTCATGTATGAATTTAAATATATTTTTATAATTAATTTCACCAGTTGTTGGTTCCTTTCTTCCAGGATTATCACCAATTTGAAAATATGAAATTTCATCCCAACAAGAATCAATATTTGGAATTAAATTACCTTCTTGAATTTGTTGATGATATATATCAAATAAAATTTTACATGATTTAGAATTAACTGCTTTACAAATTTCATAAGCTTGTGGACTTTCTGTTAAAAAAAGACCTGGATGATCTCTAAAATTTAAAGGTTCAAGAACCATTACCAATCCATGTGGTTCCAAAATATCACATGCATATTTTAGTGAGTCAATAACATTGGTTTGTTGATATGAAATATTTAACCTTAAATCTCTATGTCCTGGAACAACTGTCATCCATTTTGCATTGATTCTTTTAGCAACCTCGACAGATTCTTCTATTTCTTTTAAAAATTGATTTCTTTTTTCTTTTTTACCACTTGCTAGATTTGCTTCTTTCCAATGAATAGTATGAGCAACAAATACACCCATTTTAATATTTCGTTTGGCCATCGTTGAAGCCATTTTTTCTTGATCAGAAATACTTCTTTTCTTTAAGTTGTTGTCCTCAAAAGCAGTAAATCCTTGATCAGCCATGAAGTTTAGTTGATCGATCAAATTTTTTCCTGCAGAATTTTTGAACATTCCGAAGTGAGGAGCATAATTTAAATTGAAATTATTTTTTGGATTACTTTGAAGAAATTTTTCATTTGGTAGTGCGGCTATTGAAGATCCAACGGCAATACTATTTATGAAATTACGTCTAAGCATACCTTTAATTTAGTGAATATTATTCAATCCAAAATTTTTCTTTTTCAATGTCAGAAGGTGTTACATATGGTCGTACAATTCGAAAGCCTAAAAATTGAGCATCTGTGTGCCACCATCGACTTTTTGGAATTTGAGGATCTTGTTTTTTCCAACTTTTATTTGAGGGTAATCTTGATGAACTCCTTAATCTATAATCAGGGTTCATCCAAGATCCTCCTCTTACAACTCTAGGATATAATTTGGTTGCAATATTTAGAGGATTTTTTGTTGTTTTTCCAACATAACTATAATAGGTCTTAGGACTATATTGATCAAGTGTCCATTCTGCTACATTTCCATGCATGTCATGAAGCCCCCAATCATTTGGTTTTTTTTGGCCAACTTTGTGATACTTTCCTTCACTGTTTGATTCATACCATGCATAATCAGCCAGATCTTCTGTACTATCTCCAAAATGATAAGCTGTTTTAGAGCCAGCCCTACATGCATATTCCCATTCAGCTTCTGTTGGTAGTCTGTAATAGTTACCTGTCATGGCTGATAACCATTCGCAGAATTTAGATGCCGATAGTTGAGTCATAGAAATGGCAGGATATCCATCAGATCCCATACCAAAACTCATATCAACATAAGGTGTTGTTGCACCAGAAATTCCATCTACATCAATTTTAACTTCTGATCCGTCTAATACTTTTTTTGAATCCAATTCTCTTAGCATAAATAGTTCAAAAATATCCCACGTTATTTCAAACTTTCCAATCCAAAATGAATCTATTTTAACTTTATGAACTGGACCCTCATCCGCTAATCTATTTCTTTCAAAATTTGGGCTACCCATATCAAAAGTACCTGCAGGAATAGCAACCATTTCCAATCCATAATCACTACCTGCTATTTTTTGATTGTAATTATTAAAATCTTTATTTTGACTATTAAGAGAAACTATAAATAAAAGTAAAAATACTTTTCTCATTATTAAGATAAGATGTCGTGCTTTACTTCACCAAAAACATCAGTAAGCCTAAATCTTCGTCCTTGATATTTATAAGTCATTTTTTCATGATTGATTCCAAATAAATGTAGAATTGTTGCTTGAAGGTCATGAACATGAACTGGATCTTTGACAATATTGTATCCTAAATCATCGGTTTCACCATATGAAAAACCAGGTTTAACTCCTGCACCAGCCATAAAAATTGAAAAACATCTTGGGTGGTGATCTCTTCCATATGTACCAGCATTTAATGCACCAAGACTCCCTTGACTATATGATGTTCTTCCAAATTCTCCACCCCAAATTACTAATGTATCTTCCAAAAGACCTCTTTGTTTTAAATCCATTATTAACGCAGCGGTTGGTTGATCTACATCACTAGCTTGTCCTTTTATTTGNTTTGGTAAATTTTCATGTTGATCCCANCCCATATGATATAATTGAACAAATCNTACATCTTTTTCNATTAACTTTCTAGCAAGAATACAATTAGCNGCGTATGTCCCCGGTTTATTTGCATTTGGTCCATAAAGTTTTAAAATATCTTCTGGTTCATCAGAAATATCCATGGTTTCTGGAACTGATGTTTGCATTCTGTAAGCCATTTCATATTGAGATATTCTATTTGAAACTTCTTGATCACCAAATTTTTTCTCTTGTTCTTCGTTCAGCTCTGATAAATAATCCAACATTTTTCTTCTTTCTTGTTTTGAAAGACTTTCAGGATTTTTTAAAAACAATACAGGGTCTTTTGCTGATCTAAATTGAACACCTTGATGCAAGGAACTCAAAAAGCCATTACCCCANAGTCTTGAATANAGTGGTTGCCCTTTTGGACGACCNGTTCCNCTTGAAAGTAAAACAACAAANTCAGGCAAGTTTTTATTTAAGCTACCTAANCCATAACTAAGCCAAGANCCCATACTTGGNCTNCCAGGNTGTTGAGATCCNGTTTGAAAAAANGTAACTGCNGGATCATGGTTNATNGCTTCAGTATGCATTGATTTTATAAAACANAATTCATCAGANATCTTNCCTATGTATGGNAGNAAATCACTTACCCATGCNCTAGCTTCNCCATATTGTTTAAANTTTGNNNCNCNACCNACTAGAGGAAAATTTGACTGTCCTGATGTCAT
>NZOB01000033.1 GCA_002693085.1 Flavobacteriaceae bacterium
TTCTGGTGGAGCAACACTAACGGATGGTAACAATAGAGTTAGTAATATTATAGCTGTTGATGTTCAAGCTAACAATGGAGTAATTCACGTTATTGATAAAGTAATATTGCCAAATTAATTTTATTTCCAGCTAAAATTTTTATCCATATTACTTCTAATTATTGGATAAAGAATTATAAGTGCAGCTACTAAGTGAAAGTATCCAAACTTTGGATCAACACCAATGTCGTTGCATATTATATTAAACCCTTGAAATATGTTTGCAACTAAAAGTGCTAAACCAATTTTTTTAGCTAAAGCAGTTGCAGCAATATTTTGTGAATTATATGCATTATTAGTTGGGAATGTTAAAATTACTAAACAGAAAAACAGAGCCATCAAACCTAAGTGTGCAGGATCGGAATCATTAGCGTATGCCATACCCTCTCCAACAACAGGAATTATACTCCAAAGACACATTCCAATTAAAAAGCTTTTTCTGTTTTGGTTAAAAGCTCCATAAGCGGAAATTAAAATAAAAGCAATACTTGTTATTGTAAAAAGTAAGTCTGTAGTATCCATAATTTTGATTAATTGTTGATGTTAATATAGTGATTTATAATGATTTATAAACTTCTAATAATTATTGTTAATTGCATGTTATATTTACAATATGAAAATATTAAAATGGATATTCTTTTCAATCTTTACAATTGGATGTATTTTGAGTTTGGTTGTAGTTTTTTTAATGTATAATAATTTGACATTTATTGATTATCCCTACTTAATAGCTGCTGGTGTGTTTTTTGTTTTTGCTATAATAACCTTTAAGATTAAAATAAAGTCAAATTAATTTTAAGGTAATTCTTTAAAGTTTAAATTATTTAAATCTTTTCTCAATTTGTTCATAAACTCAATTCCGGGATCAATCTTGATGGTTCTGTATAAACTATCTTTTTCAAGCCATAGCTCATGATTTTCAAAATTAGTGTATTCAAAATGTCCTATTAAATAATCTATTTTGGGATATTTTGATTTTAAATATTTAACTAGTTTGACATTAGAAATTAATTGCTCATTAGTTAATGGATATCCTTCAATCCCTCCGACATTTTCAATTCCTATTGAAGAATAGTTTAAACCTATAACATGTCTTGCCATTATATTATCTTTCATTAATTGAAAAACTTCACCATTTCTATCTACTAAAAAATGTGCTGAAACATTTAAATCACTTGCATAACTTATATCATTTCTTGAACCTTGAAGAGATGGAGATTTAAAAGTATTAAATGCTTGTTCAAATGTTTTAGTAGCAGTCCAATGTACAACTATAATTTTAGGATCAATGGTTATAGATTCTGCTTCAAAATTATATCTTTCTTTAATATATTGTTTAGTTAAGTTTGTTCTAAGATCATCAAATATGATATTTTTTTTAGTTATATGTATTTCAGAATCCTCACACGAAATACTTGAAATTGATAACAAAAAGACATAAAAAATAGTAAAATAATAACGTTTACTCATTGATTAAAATTAGTAAATACAATTAACTAAAAAATTTGTAATTTGATAATTAATGCGAGAATATTCTTCAATTGGTATAGGCATAAACTATTATGTCTATTTATTCTTTGCTCTTTGTTTTGTTATGATTATTATACAACAAAGCAATGTTATTCCATACTATTATGATGGTAATGTTTTTTCGTTTTTAATTGATAGAGACCCTTGGACAACTGGGATTTTAACTTTGTTATTTCTGTCTTTTGGAATAAATAATGTTATTGTAGATAATCATGGAATAACTAGAAAAGTGTTATTGTTGCCTTTTTTTAAAAGAGAAAAGTCGTGGAAAGAAATTAAACACTATGCGTTTGTTAACGAGGTTTATGAAGGACAGCACTCTGAAACTAAAAAAGCAGTATGGTTTATAGATTACAAAGATTATGTTTGTTTTAGAGTAACCAAATTTGGAAGAAAAAATCTTAGAGAAATTTTAGAGTTTGTTGATAAGGTTGAAGACAAATATGAATTGTATTTAGAATTTAAAAATCCAATTTTTATGCGTAACGGAATGACAAAAGTGAAATATCCAGAAAATACAGAAGATGAAAAAAAATAAAATTACTAAATCTATTTCCATACTAATATTAACCCTTCTAGTTATAGCTTCATGCTCAAAAGATGAAGGTTCATCAGACGGCAATAATGTAATTGAAAATAAAACNCCAACTCTGAATACAAGCAAGACTGCNATAGAGTTTGAAGATACTCAGATTACTAAATCGTCAACTACAAATACATTTTCTATTTCTAGTCAAAATTTAAATTCTGATATAACAGTTTCTGTTGGAGACAACTTTGAAATTTCAGATAATAATATNTCATTTACAAACAGCATCACAGTTCAACCTAANCAAAGNAAAACAGTGTATGTTAGGTTCTCTCCNTCAACAGTTGGTTCTCATACAGGTTCTATAAGTATTACAAATTCACAAGTAAATCAAAAGANTATTAGTCTGTCTGGAAATGCAATAAAACTTAGATATAATTACAAAACTTANAANAAGGAACATTTAGCTTTTGGATCTGGATTAAGCCAATCTTCAATTAAAAAGTTTGATTTNCACAATGACATGTCTAAAATTGAAAANATTAAAATGTATGTTCAATTAGAATGTCCCTCTGCTGGCTGTAATGCTTGGGATGTTTTTGCAAATATATTAGTGAGAGAGCCTGTCAGTAATGAATGGTATGAGATAGGTAGATATATNACACCTTATGGAGTGGATACAAAAGCTTTAGATCGAGGAATTGAAATAGATGTAACAGATTTTAAATCTTTGTTATCTGGAACAGTTGAACTAAAAGCATATATNGAAGTATGGGGGAGTGATGGGTGGAATTTGTCTGTTGATTTTGATTACACTGAAGGTGAACCTGATTTCAAAAACTATCAAATTTCAAGAGTGATGCAGTACAACAGAAACTCTTTAGAGGGAGTGATATACGGGGAGGATCAGTCTAAATTTGATCTTGATAAATCAATTTCCTTTGGCGAAAATATTCAAAGCGCTCATTTGAGAACAATAATAACNGGCTGGGGACATGCAACTCCAGCTGATGCTGACGGTAGAAGATGTGCTGAATGGTGTTTTAGAACTCACACAATTAAGATTGACGGAGCAAATAAATTTCAACATCAAATGAGAGGAATTGGATGTGGTTCAAACCCAATCAACAACCAAGGGGGCAATTGGCAACCTGATAGAGCAGGTTGGTGTCCNGGGATGGCAGTACCATTAAGGGTCGATAAGTTTTCAGAAAATTTAAATGGTAAAACAATAAAATTTGATTATAATTTCCAGNCTTGGGTCAATGATTTAAAAACAGATGCAAGCAACAAACATGCTTATTATGCAATATCCACTTTTGTAGTTTTGAAAAGTAATGAAGAAATTAGTGCAGCAGTCGTTTCAGACTAAAAACTGATTTGNAGAAGTTTAATTTATAGTTCCGTTTATATCAAATTGGGAAACAAAATCCCAAATCAGGCCACTTGTATTTTTGCCATTGAAACTTAACTTATCATCCCAATAATGATCACCATCATAAATTTTAATATGTTGTACATATGGATTGCCATTATCATCAAAAAAAATGTATTGTTCAATTGATCCAGATTGATTAGAAATNACATCTTCATTAAAACAACTATTAAAGTTTTTCCACCAATTAATAACATCAGGAATTGAAGTGCTTCCATAACCATCTCCATCATAAGGGACAGTTTTATCTGCAGTTCCATGGATNTTAATCATAGCTGTAGGAACAGAAGCATTACAACTTTTATAACTATCGTCAATCATTGTTCCAGCTACAGATCCAATTGCAGCAAACCTTTTTGAGTTACAAGCAAGGAAATAAGATAAAAACCCTCCATTTGAATATCCTGCTGCATAAATCCTTTTACTTTCAACTGAATATTCAGCTGAAATAGCGTCTATCATGGTTTCGACAAAACCTAAATCGTCAGCAGAACTTTTATTATCTGNTGAAGGAGCTGAAGAATTCCAATGAGGTGATCCACTTAAAAGAGTNCCTTGAGGATATACCACTAAAAAGTTTTGATCTTCAGCTAAACTTCTCATATCAGCTTCATTTACAAAGTCTTTAGCATAACCTCCAAAACCATGAAAATTAATCATTAAAGGATATTTGAGTTCTGGATTATAGTTATTTGGAACGTAAAGCAAATACTCTCTTACCTTACTATCATGATTTAGAAGTTTTGTTAAAAGACCTGTTCTTATAACGTCTTCAGAATCATTATTTTCTTCTTGTTCTTCACAAGAAATAGCAAATAATAAAATAAAAAATACTAAATAGAATTTCTTGATTACTAACTGATTAAACATAATTTAAATTTATAAGAATATTAACAAAATAAAAAACAATGGCATAGTGGTTGTGTATAGTTGATCATGAAAAGGTATTTATTGCTATCTATTTTATTAGTTTCATGTAGTACATCAGATGATGATGTTACTGCTAATCCTCAAACACCAACTTATAAAAATGTCAACTATGTAACAATTACAAATGAAAATACTGGAGGAGGAAGTCAGTTTGTTTATTTAAAATCTGGTATTTCAGAGTCGAGTGCTGATATTTGTTATTGTGATGCATCTTGTTCTAAAGAAATTATTGTTGTTTCAGATTTACAGTTTGATCAACANTCTTTAAATTTTAGATTCAAAAAAACNCCNTCTGATAATTANACTACAAGATCNTCAATTGATTGGTGTACNAGATTTCAGTAAAACTTCAATTCNTTTTAANAATTTNCTATNTATTANAAAAGGATACAAAATAGTTCGATTTATAAAATAAAAGTTCGGACGTTCTTTTTTATTAAAAAAAATGATTAGTATTAATAATATTAACTAATCAAAAATTTATTTATGAAAAAAATTTTTTTACTATTATTTGTCGTTTTATTTGCGTCAAATATTTATGCTCAACAAAATGCTTTTCAAGTAATTCATGTCAAAGCAGAGGAGAACTCTCAAGATAATATTGCAGAATTATTTGACAACTTTTTTGGAGCTAAGAAAATGAAAGAAGGCAATGCTGTTGCTTTAGAAAGAATTTGGATGGGTGGTCCAAATGACATGACNCACAGGGTTGTTTTTTTATGGCCTTTAGGCGGTCAAGGTTTTGAAGAAGGAGAAATAACTCCTGCTGAAAATAGAGCTTTTTGGAGTGAACTCATCAACAGAGTTGAAGCATGGGGACCTAGCCATGCTGGAAGATTTATTAATTTCATTGAAGGAGATATTGAAGTTAATCCTTATGTTCAAATTTGGGATATTATACCAGAAGATCCGGAAAGTTTTAAAAAAGCTCAACTTGAACTGGTTAATTCATTGCCTGATGTTTTCAAAGGCAGATTTGTAGGCTTTGGCACATACGATATCAATAGACCTGATGGTGCTACTCACTGGGCATTGGTTTCAGGAAAAAATGTTGANGATCATTTAAGTTTTGTNACGGAGCTACAGACTAAACACTCTAAGAAATTTATGAAATATATTGAAGATAGAGGNGGNGTAGAATTAATTTCAAATTTCACATTTGAAAACTTACGTTTTATTAGATAAATCAAACTTTAAACAAAAATTACAATTATGAAAAAAATTATTTTATTATTTGCTTTATGTTTTTCTTTTACTCAGTTAAATGCTCAAGACATAAAAAATCTAGGACAATTTGATGCGAATTTTACTATTGATTCAGGTGAATTAAAAGGAAAATTAGGNGGAGCTACAATTAATTTTTCTGGAACTGCTGGACCTTATGGAAGAGTTTATGTTACATTAAATTTTTCTAACAAACTTGATAATGAANTTGGACTAGGAGAATTTACTGGATATGCGTGGAGTCAAGTTGAAGATGTAATNACTCAAGCAACATTACAAGGCTCTTGGAAATTTAATGGAAAAACATGGACTCTATATAGNTTTGATTCACTNACTGATGGAAAAATNATGATGTGGCAAGGAGATCTNAATATGNTAAATAGAACTNTAGATTTAAAAGTTCAACAAATTGAATAGAAACTAAANAAGCACAAATTCATAAAAAAGAATTGTGTAAATAACTCCTTTAAAAAACCCAATCCAACTTGCTTTGATTGGGTTTTTTCTTACCCAATCATATTTTTTATTTAAATAATTCTTNATCATACAGCGTATATATTTTATTAAATTTATAAAAAGAATTATTTATGAGTAGCACTAAAATAAGTAACAAAGGATGGTTTAGAGTATTTATAGTTATTCCNGCATTCTTCATATTTACTATTGTATTTCAAGTATTAGCTCTTGGAATTTCTTTTTTCCTTTCTGGCGCTGGTTTAATTGAGGAGTTTACTCTAGACCAACTGGATTCATTTGATAATCTGCCTGTTATGACAATAATACAGTATGTCGATATGGTAGGAATTTTTCTTTTGTTATGGATCTTTATGAAGTTCATTGATAAGGAGCCTTTTATGAATATGGGCTTTTCAATAAAAGGAAAACGAAATGATATTATTCTTGGAATGACGTTAGGTCTTTTTATGATGGCATTCGGCTATATCGTCTTAGAATCTTTAGGTGAAATTCAGTTTTCTAGAATCAACTATGATCTTTCTTCAATTATTTGGTTGTTTATTTTATTTATTGGAGTTTCTGTTTTAGAGGAAACTTTTGTTAGAGGATATGTCCTTAAAAATTTATTAAAATCATTTAATCCTATTGTATCATTAGTAGTTTCATCTGCGTTATTTTCTTTATTACATTTTTTTAATCCAAATGTAAATTACCTTGCACTTGTAGAATTGTTTATTGGTGGAATTGCTTTAGGAATTTCTTATATATATACTAGGAACCTTTGGTTCCCTTTTGCTTTCCATTTAAGCTGGAATTTCTTTCAAGTAATATTTGGATTTAATGTTAGCGGTATGGATACCTACTCGTTAATTGAGTTTGAAATTTTAGAACCAAATAATTTAAATGGAGGTGATTTTGGATTTGAAGGATCTTATTTATCAATAATTTTTACTCTTATAATTATTTATTTTTTAAACAATTATTACAATAAAATTTAAAATAAAACCGACTAATCAATAATGTCTGATAATTTAGTCGAAGTNTTAAAAGTAGAATTAAAAAAGTTCTACTTTAAGAATTTTAGAAGAAGAGGGAAGAGTCTTAAAACTCTTGAGCTTATTAAAGAATGTTACAATGATCAATTTGATTTTTATCTTTCAGAAGTCAATAATATTATTAAAAAATCAATAGATTCAAAGGACGAAAAATTAGTCATGAAATTGCTTTATGATTTCAAAAAAAATGAAGGTTGTAACAAAAAAATTATGAGTTTTATAATTAATGAATTAGTTGTAGAAAATAAGCTTGAGTTTTTAGAAATTCCTAATAATCATTCTCTTTTTGAATTTGAAGAAGAATAAGTTTAGATTTGCAACATGTTTCAACTAACCTCATTACAGTGGAAATCTTTTTTTAGATCTGCCTCTTTTGCTGGTAATATATTTTCTAAAATCATCATGTTTATTGGAGTTTTATATGTTACTCTAATTAGCTTATCATTGGGTGTTATTCATGGTTCTGGAGGAAGTATTATTCAACCAGATGCTGAAGATATTGCTAATCCTTTTTCATGGATAAACAAATCTATTATTTATGGTTTTGGATATTGGATTGTAGTAAGATATATTTTTCAAAAAGTACCCATTTTAAATTTGAGAGCTCTTTTATTAACACCTTTAAGAAAGTCCAGAATTATTAGATATGCTTTGAATCAAACTATTTTTTCAATTTTTAATTTGGTTTCATTCTTTTACCTAATTCCTTTCTCAATCCTTGTTGTTGCTGATTCTGAATCTTTAAGCTTTGATTTATTAGGAATTGTGACTTGGAATATAGCTATTGCTTGTATAGTGTATATCACAAATTTCATAAACATTATACTTAATAAGCAAGACAGGCTTGTAGTTGGGTTTGCAATTATACTTTTAATTATAAAATCTTTAGAATATTATGATTTTGTTGATTTAACATTTTATTCAGAAAAGTTTTTTTACTCATTTTATGAAACTCCAATTTTAGTATTAGGCCCCATAGCCTTATTAATTTATACTTACTACTATGTATACAGATACTTTAGGTTTAATCTTTCAATCGACGAAGGACTAAATATTCAAACAAAAGAAGCAAAAAGAAATGATTTTAATTGGTTAGATAGATTTGGTAGTATTTCAATTTTTTTAAAAAATGATTTAAGATTAATCTTAAGAACAAAAAGAGCAAAATCTACAGTAATAATGGGATTCTCATTTGTATTTTATGGCTTCTTAATTATGTTTTCTAATGATTTATTTGGTGACTGGTGGTTGTTTGTTGGGCTATTCTTTTCAACTGGAGGGTTTATGCTGACCTTCTGTGGTTTAGTACCAAGTTGGGATAGTAAACATTATTCATTGATGATGTGTCAAAATATAACATATTTGGATTACTTAAAATCAAAATGGTATTTAGGTATCATAGGAACAACAGTTATGACCATTATGGCTTCATTTATATATTCTTACTTTGGAATATTTTACATTGTAACTATAATTTGTGCAGGATTATATAATCTAGGAATTAATTCATATGTAACACTGTGGGCAGGTGCATTTAATAAGTCTGCTATTGATTTGGAATCTAATAAAAATGCTTTTGGAGACAAAAAATCTTTTAATACCAAAACAATGTTAATGACAATACCACAGCTTATAGGGCCTGTACTAATATTTTCATATGTGTCATCTAATTTTGATTCTTTTATTGCGGCTTATGTAATTGGAGCTATTGGAATTATTGGAATGTTCTTCAGAAATTTAGCCTTTAAAATTATTGTTAAAACATACAAGTCAGAAAAATATTCAACGCTTTCTGCATACAAACAAACTAATTAATTATGATTTCATTTAAACAAATTAAAAAATCTTATTCAAGACAAGTTGTTTTAGATATACCCTTGTTAGAAATACCCAAAGGTCAAACNTTCGGNTTAGTTGGAAATAATGGAGCCGGCAAGACTACATTGTTTAGCTGTCTTTTAGATTTAATAAAACCTACATCTGGTAGAGCAATTAACAATAAAGTTAATGTNAGAGAAAGTGAAGATTGGAAAAGTTTTACTTCNGCATTTTTGGATGATACATTTCTAATTAGNTATTTATTGCCTGAAGAGTATTTTTATTTTATTGGCGAGTTAAGAAAAGTCCCTAAAAGAAAGGTTGATGAATTTTTAAATCAATTTCAAGATTTATTTAATGGGGAAATTTTAAATGGTAAAAAATATATAAGAGATTTATCTAAAGGAAATCAAAAAAAGGTTGGAATTGTTGCAGCATTAATTGGAGAACCTGAAGTAATCATTTTAGACGAACCATTTGCTAATTTAGACCCAACTACACAAATTAGACTCAAAAAAATTATCAAAAAATTATCTCAAGATAAAAATATCACTGTGTTAATTTCAAGCCATGATCTTCAGGATGTGACAGAGGTTTNTGAAAGAATAGTTNTTTTAGAAAAAGGCAAAATAGTTAGAGACATAAAAACAAGTAAAGAAACTCTTAAGGAATTAGAATCTTATTTTACAAAAGATTAATTAAAGTTTTTATTTACCCAATTATCTATCTGATTAAAAATTTCACATAAGTTTTCTGATTCAATTGAAAGAGAGTATTCAACTCGAGGTGGAATTTCATTAAATTGTTTTCTTTCTACTAAGCCTGATTCAACTAGATCCTTTAGTTGATCTGCTAAAACTTTTCTAGAAATTTTAGGAATTGAAGCAGCTAATTGACCAAATCTAACTTTCTTCTTTTTTCTAAGATTGTCAATAATAATCAATTTCCATTTGCCACCTAACATTTCTGTAAATTTAGATACAGGACAAATTAAACCTACTTTATTATGGTTACTCATGAGTTACTAGTTTTTAATAGTTACTTTTTAGTAACAAGTTACTTTTTATAACTAAAGTAATATATTTGAGCCATAAATCAAGAAATCTTTCAGTTTTTGTAATTATTCATTTCAAATTTTGGTAAGATTTTTGGAATAACTTTAAAAAAACAGAAAACATGAAAAAAATAATATTAGTATTTAGCTTAATTGCAGCTTTGAGTTTAAACTCTCAAGTTCAATTAGATACACAAAAAAGTAATATAAAATGGACTGGCAAAGAACTTACAACAAAAGAACATTTTGGATCTCTAAAATTATCTAAAGCTCAGTTAGATTTTGATAATGATAACATAATAGGTGGATCATTTGTTGTAGATATGACAACCCTTGATGTGCAAGACTTAACTGGTCGTGGAAAAGAAAGACTAGAAGGGCATTTGAGATCCGATGACTTCTTTTCAGTTGACAAACATAATCAGGCAAAACTTACTGTCAACAGCTCAAAGAAAACTAGTAATATTTCTTATGAGCTTAGTGGGGATCTAACAATTAAAGACATTACTCACCCAATTGTATTTACATTAACTGAAAATGCTAGAGGCTATACATCGAATTTAACTTTTGACAGATCTAAATATAACGTAAGATTTAGATCAGGCACTTTCTTTCAAAATCTGGGAGACAAGTTAATTTTAGATGATATAGAATTAGAAGTAACATTAATAAAATAATTATGAATAAAATTGATAGACCAATGTGTGGATGTGGAAACACGTCAAATCCCAATGGATATTGTGATGGATCACATAATAACGGATAAATGAAAAAAATTGTTGCTTTTGGTGCAAGTTCATCATTAAATTCAA
This sequence comes from Flavobacteriaceae bacterium, assembly GCA_002693085.1. Next base: position 10,883 of record NZOB01000033.1, read on the forward strand.
TAAATAAAGATTTAGCTACTTACACTGCTTCTCTGGTTCCTGACTCGGCATCCATAGTTGTAAATTTGATTGATTTTGAAATGCCTATTTATAGCATAGACAAGGAAAAGGAAAATGGTATTCCAGATTTGGCATATAAATTCAAAGACATTTTAAAAAATGCTGATGGA
>NZOB01000034.1 GCA_002693085.1 Flavobacteriaceae bacterium
TTAAATCCTACAGCTTTAATAAAAAACTATTCTCAAATAACATAGATGAGGTTTTATTTGAAAATAGCACAAATAAAATTGAGCTTGATTCTATATATCAAAAAGCTAATGAAATTGGGTATTATTTAAGTGATAAAGATTCAATCTGTATAATTAAACTCAAGGATGTAGACTATGAAATAGATTTTAGAAATTTTGATTTAGTTAAAGAATACAGAAATGAAAAAATTTTTAAAAGCGAAAAATTTATAACTGGAATAAATAAACTAAATGAATTTGAATTTATTAATGATAAAGTGTTTTCTTCCCTCATTGAAAACAATTTAATATTGGCAAATAATATTCAATCAATAGAAAGAATTATTCTTAACACAAAAAACAAATCAACTTTTATATTAAATAAAGATTTTACAAATTTTAATAAGAAGATACCTTCCAAAAATTCAGCTCTAGAATTAGTGAAATCTAAATTGATAAATGAAAATTATGAAATATGGATTAAATCAAGTCAAATAAAAGATTCAATTATATACAATTCTATTTTTACTTCACCGATAAAAATAAAAGAGAATAATCAAACAAAACTAGTTTTATCACAATCATTTGATACTGAGATATTAAATAATCCAAAGATTATATACAATCACAAAACAGGAGAAAAAAACATAATATTTCAGAACATAAACAATGAGTTAAATTTAGTTGATTTTCAAGGCAAAATTTTATGGAAAAAACAATTAAAAAATAAAATCAATAGTACTATTTTTCAGGTTGATACTTATAAAAATAATAGACTACAATTTTTATTCTCTACAGAAAAGGAATTGATATTAATGGATATCAACGGAAATATCGTAAAAAATATTAAAAGTAATTCAAAAAGTTTTTTTGAAAATCTTTCTGTTTTTGACTACGATAATAATAAAAACTATAGATATGTTTTTCAAAATGGTAATAATTTAAAAATGTATAATTCAAGTTTTGAAATTGTAAAAGGTTTTAAAAGAACTAGGCTCAATAATGGGTTAAAAGAACCATTAAAACACCTAAGGATTATGAATAAGGACTATTTAATTTTGAAAGAAAACAATAATAGAATTTTGATTCTTGATAGAAGAGGGAATATTAGAATTAAGGTTCCTAAAGATTTATTTATTAAATCAAGTTTATTTGAATATAAAAATGGATTAATTGGTTTTGATAATAAAGATAACATTGTTAGAATTGATCTTTCTGGAAAAATTTCAAAACAAGAATTATTAAATAGTGAAGAAAAATTATTTGCTTATGAAAACAATAAAGTGACTTTTGGATCAAACAAACTTATAATTAATGGTAAAGAGTTTATTCTTCCTTATGGCTCATACCATAATTTAAAAATTAATAATATAAATAGTAGCTATTATTCTATTTTTGATAAAGACTCTCAGAAAATATATTTATTTGATGAAAAGGAAATTGTTGATGGATTTCCTTTTTATTCTACAAGCGATCTACACATGAATAATGATAAGAANAAAACTCATCTAATATTTTTGNNAGATAAAAATGAAATACAACTATTTTCATTGAATTGAAGAAGCGCNGAANGATNTTAAGAAGTTATTTAGTAAAATTTTTTTTAAATCATAAGAATATATCAAATTACCTATCTCATTTTTAACAGATGTCACTTTACTNTTTTCTAAACCACACGGAACTATGCCATTAAAGTAAGATAAATCATTAGTTACNTTAAGTGCTAAGCCATGCATTGTAACCCATCTGCTTACTTTAACTCCCATTGCACATATTTTTCTTTCATTGTTATTTCCAACATCAAGCCAAACTCCAGTTTTATTAGTATTTCGAGATGAAACAATATTTATTTGCTCTAAGCTTTTAATTACAGACTCCTCCATTAATCTAAGAAACTTATGAATATCAGTAAAAAAATTTTCTAAATCTAGAATTGGATAANCAACTAATTGACCAGGTCCATGATATGTAATATCACCTCCTCTATTTGTATAATGAAAAGAAATNTCTTTATCATTTAAAATATCTTCAGAAAAAAGCAAGTGGTTTTTATNACCACTTCTTCCTAANGTATANACGTGNTTNTGTTCAACAAATAAGAGATAATTTGGTGTCTTNANATTAGTNTTATTTTTTCTATTNCTTAACTTAATNTCAATTATTTCATTTTGTAANTCTTTTTGAATTTCAAAACATTCTTGATAATTGATATTACCTAAATCTCTTACTATTATTTCTTTATTTTTATTCAAATAGAATTTTTATCCTATAAAATTAAAAAACATATGGGTAATTTTCTTGTTATATCATTATATTTGAAAAAAATGTCAAACCTCTCTGAACAGGAAATAATTAGACGTGAAAAGCTAGCAAAAATAAGAGAGCTTGGGATAGATCCATATCCTGCAGAACTCTTCAAAGTATCTCACCTAGTTGAAGAAATTAACAAAGATTTTAAAGAAAATTCTAAAGTTATAGTTGCTGGTAGNTTAATGTCNAGGAGAATNCAGGGAAAAGCAAGTTTTGCTGAACTTATGGACAGTTCTGGTAAAATTCAAGTTTATTTCAACAGAGATGAAATATGTCCTAAAGAAGACAAGTTTAAATACAATGAGTTTTATAAAAAATTATTAGACATANGTGATATAATTGGAATATATGGAAAACTTTTTACAACTCAGGTAGGTGAAAAAACTATCTTAGTTGAAGATTTTAAACTTCTATCAAAATCTTTAAGACCTTTGCCCCTTCCAAAAACTGACAGTGAAGGAAACATCTATGATGAATTTAATGATCCTGAACAAAGATATCGAATGCGATATGTTGATCTAATTGTTAATCCTCATGTAAAAGATACTTTTATAAAAAGAAGCAAAGTAGTTTCTTCGATCAGAAATTTTTTAACTGATNTAAATTATCTTGAAGTTGAAACTCCAATATTACAACCCATTCCAGGAGGCGCTGCTGCTAGACCNTTCATAACTCATCATAATGCTTTAAATATTCCATTATACCTTAGAATTGCTAATGAACTTTACTTAAAAAGGTTGATAGTTGGAGGATTTGATGGAGTTTTTGAATTTGCTAAAGATTNTAGAAATGAAGGCATGGACAGAACTCATAATCCAGAATTCACAAACTTAGAATTCTATGTTGCATACAAAGATTATAATTGGATGATGGAAACNACCGAAAAACTTTTAGAAAAAGTTGCTTTAGATGTTAATGGAAAAAGTGAAATACAATTTGGGGAACACACAATTAATTTTAAAGGCCCTTATAAAAAAATAAGTATTCTNGAATCNATCAAAGAAAACACTGGATATGATTTGAAGGACATGTCTGAATCAGAAACATTTGAAATTGCAAAAAAGATTGGTGTTGATGTTGATGATACTATGGGTAAAGGAAAATTAATTGATGAAATATTCGGTGAAAAATGTGAATCGAAATATATTCAACCAACATTTATTATTGACTATCCAAAAGAAATGAGTCCTTTAACAAAAGAGCATAGAANTATACCTGAATTAACTGAAAGATTTGAATTATTGATAAATGGNAGCGAAATAGCGAATGCATATTCAGAACTAAATGATCCAATTGATCAGNTAAGTAGATTTGAAGACCAGCTAAAGCTTTCAGAAAAAGGGGATGAAGAAGCTATGTTTATAGATTATGATTTTGTAAAATCTCTTGAGTATGGAATGCCACCGACATCAGGAATTGGATTTGGAATTGATAGACTNGTGATGTTAATGACTAATAAACAATCTATACAAGAAGTTTTATTTTTCCCTCAAATGAAACCCGAGAAAAAAAACATTAATATTGACTTGAACGAAGAAGAAAAGTTAGTATTTTCTATTATTCAAAAAGAAGGTAAATCTGAATTAAATGATNTAAAAAATAAATCAGAATTATCAAATAAAAAATGGGATAAAACCATCAANGCATTAACAAAAAATAAACTTTGTAAAGTAATAAAAAATGATGATGGTCTTTTTATAGATTTATTCTAGTTTTTTTAATCCTNATATACATTATTAAAGTTAGTTTAAGATTTATATTTTTTTTTATACATTTATTGGCTATCCTTAAATTTTAATAAAATGAAAACTAATTATTTCAACATACTTACAACTTTTATTGNTTTAACAATTTTTACAGGTTTTAATTCTTACTCTCAAAAGAAAGATGATGATAAAAGTAAANCGAAAAAAGAAAAGACTTANTCAGATGTGATNAATGANAAAGCTGTTTCNGATGNNGGATTATTTGATGTTCANAAAGTAGATGAAAAATATTTTTATGAAATAAATGACAGTTTACTNGGTAGAGATATGCTTATGGTTACAAGAATTGTAAANATGGCTACCGANCTTCCTTTAAATCGTCANAAGATGAGTGAACAAGTATTNAANTGGGANAAATTTGATAACAATATTTTATTAAAACAAGCATCTTATTCAAAATTTGCTAATGATTCNTTACCAATTAGNATAGCNGTATCAAATTCAAATTTTGAACCTATNATTTCAAGTTTTAAAATTGAAGTAAAAAANAAGGANAAAAACTCTTATGTAATTGATGTTACAAANCTNTATAAAAGTGATGTTAAAATGTTTGGNTTTCCNCAANCNTCNAGAAAAGGNTACAAGATTNCNAGNNTAGANNCNAAACTNTCTTTNATTGANTCAATNAGAAGTTTTCCNTTAAANATTGAAACAAAACATATTAAAACTTACAAGTCGTCAGATTCAAGAAATGGTCAAATTTCAATGGTGCTAAATAATTCAATGGTTCTTTTACCGAAAGAACCAATGAAAAGAAGATATTATGATGAAAGAGTTGGATGGTTTACAACAAGTCAAACTGATTACGGTATTGATAATCAAGAAGCTGAAACTGTCACTTACTTGGATAGATGGAGATTAGAAGTAAAAGATGAAGATAAAGAGAAGTTTANAAATGGAGAATTAGTAGAACCTAAAAAGCCAATAGTATACTATCTTGATCCAGCAACACCAGAAAAATGGAGAAAATATTTGAAAGACGGTATTGAAGATTGGAACGTAGCATTTGAAGCTGCTGGATTTAAAAACGCTGTAATTGTTAAATACCCACCTTCAAAAGATGAAGATCCAGATTGGAGTCCTGAAGATGTGAGATATTCTACAGTGAGATATCTTGCTTCTCCTTCCCTCAATGCAAATGGGCCACATGTTAGTGATCCTAGATCAGGTGAAATAATTGAATCAGATATTAATTGGTATCATAATGTTATGAAACTATTAAGAAACTGGTATTTCGTCCAAACTGCAGCTGTAAATCCTGATGCTAGAGGAGTAGAATTTAAAAATGAGGTAATGGGTGAATTAATTAGGTTTGTTTCATCTCATGAATTTGGCCATACAATTGGTCTTCCACATAATATGGGTAGTAGTAGTGCGTACCCTGTTGATTCTCTAAGATCTGCAACTTTTACAAAAAAGTACGGAACTGCACCATCAATAATGGACTATGCTAGATTCAATTATGTTGCACAACCTGGCGATGATGGTGTTGCTTTGATGCCATCAGATTGGGGTACCCCAAATGTAGGTGTATATGATATTTATGCTGTAAAATGGGGTTATAAACCAATTTTAGATGCTTCTGAAGATGAAGAAAAAGAAATATTAAGGAGTTGGATTAGAGAGAAAGAAGATGACTTAATGTTTAGATTTGGTCCTAGTGGAGGTATTGATCCTAGTGCTCAAACAGAAGATTTAGGAGACAATGCTGTCAAAGCAAGTGAATATGGAATTGCAAATTTAAAGAGAATAATGCCAAAGCTTATTGAATGGACAACTGAAGATGGTGAAACATATGAAGAACTTGAATACATGTATAATCAAGTACTTGGACAATTCAACAGATACATGGGACATGTTGCTACAAATATTGGAGGTGTCTATCAATACTATAAAACTGCTGACCAAGATGGAGCAGTATATACACACGTAAATAAAAATCATCAAAAAGCATGTATTGATTTTTTAAATCGTCATTTATTTCAAACTCCTTATTGGATGATAGAAAAAGATATTTTAAATAAGATTGAGTTTGCTGGTATGACAAATAGAATTAGATCAGTTCAAAGTCGTTATTTAAATAGTGTTTTAGATTTTGCAAAAATGGCTAGAATGATTGAAAATGAGGCGTTAAATGGTTCAAGTGCTTATACATTACAAGAAATGATGAATGATTTAAAAAACGGTATTTGGTTTGAATTAAAAAATAATGGAAATATAGATGTTTACAGAAGAAACTTACAAAGAACTTATATTAATCGATTAGCATACATTATGAAAAATGAACAACCAACAAGGCAAGGTTCTTTCTGGTCAAATTACATTACACCTATTAAAGTTGATGTTTCAGATATTAGATCGGTAACTGTTGGTATGCTTTTAAATTTGAAAAAAGAACTTTCAAAATCAATTAAGAAATATTCCGATCCAAATATGAAAAATCATTTGACTTATTGTATTGGTTTAATTAATAATGCATTGAATCCAAAGACATCTTAAATTTTTAATTTTTGTCCGATTTTTATATCATCGGACTTTAATTTATTAAGATTTTTTAAATCCTTAAGAGACATGTTATACTTTTTAGATATTGAGTATAATGTGTCTCCTTTTTTTACAGTATAATATTTAGAATTATTTTTTTCTTTTTCATTGGATTTATCTTTCTTAATCTTACTTAAAGATTTTCTAGAACCATCAAACTTCCATAATCTGTAGTCCTCAATAATTTTTATTAATTTTTCAGGGTATTTTGGATCAGTTGCATATCCAGCTTTACTCAATCCTTTTGCCCATTTAACATAATCCTTAATTGAATATTTAAATAGAAAAGAGTAACGACCACGAGTGGTCAAAAACTCTGAATGATCTTTGTAACTTTCGATAGGATTTTTATATTTTCTAAAACATTCTCCTTTTTCATCATCATCATGATAAACCTTCTTGCCTCTCCATTCCTGATGACATTTAATACCAAAATGATTATTTGATTTTAGAGCTAAAGTACTGGCACCTGCTCCTGATTCAAGTAAAGCTTGGGACAAAATAATACTCGCTGGAATTTTATATTTTTTCATCTGTTGAACAGCAAAATCAGAATAAGTTTTTATATACCATTTTCTTCTCTCATCCGTTGACATATTGTTTAAAAATCTTTTTAATTGGTCAGATTTATTAAAGTTATTCTTTACAATAGATCTTTTTACTTTAAATCGTGTAAGGTTACAACTAGAATTTAAGAGGCTGAAAATGAATATTATAGATAAATATTTAAATAAAATACTTTTTGACACCATTATAAAAGTATTAATTACTTAATAATTAATTGGTTTTTAGGCATAATTATTGTTTTATTTATAATATGAGACATTATTTATTTATCGCTATTATTTCAATTTTATTATTTTCATGCTCATCTCTAAAAGTTGCATATGATTATGATTCAAGCATAAATTTTAATAATTATTCTTCTTACGCATTCTCTAAGCAGGAAATAGAAAAATTAGATATTTCTGACATTGATAAAAAAAGAATTTTAAGTTCCATTGAATCTAACATGGAATTAAAGGGATATGAATTTTCATCATCACCTGATTTAATCATTAATGTTTCAACCAAATCAAGAGAAGATATTTATATAAGTCAATCTTATAATAGGTATGGTTGGTATGCATATCCATTTGCTCAGACGTATAGACCAAGTTCAAGAGTTGTTGGTTTATTATATATAGATATTATAGATGGAAAAACTGGAAATCTTGTATGGCAAGGAAACGGATCAGGATCTCTATATTCAAATAAACTAACTAGAGATGAATTAATATCGAACTTTGTTAATAAAGTTTTAGAATCTTACCCATCTAAGTCATAAAAAACTTTTCGATACTTTGATAATTTTTTCTATTGGTACTTTACTTTTACCTGAACCTGCTGCAAAAAATGGTTGACCTCCTCTAGCTCCGTCAATTTCTTTACAAATTGATTTAATTACGTTGGAGGCATCTAAATTTTTAT
>NZOB01000035.1 GCA_002693085.1 Flavobacteriaceae bacterium
CTACCAACCACATTATATCCATTCTCTTTAAACTTCTCCATGATGGTTTTGGTATTTGAAAGAACTTCATTTTTAAGCCAGGATTCTTGCCAAAAATTTGAGGAATTATGTGGATAAACTCCCAAAATCATACTTGCTCTTGAGGGACCACACATTGGATCGTTTGAATACGCTNTCAAGAAAGAAGTTCCAGAGTCGGAGAGTTTATTAATACTTGGTGTTTTTGCTTGTGGATGACCATCAAAAACTTCAGGATAGTCATTCATATCATCTACCATAATTAAAACCACGTTAGGTTCAATATGTTTTTCACATGAAATAAAACTCACAAATAATAAAAGAATAAGNATATTTTTAAATGAGAGAAAGTTTTTCATAATCTATTGACTATAAATTTAATAAACTGTATCATAATTATTTTACAACAGTTAATATTTGAATATTATATGATAATATGCGATGTATTCTACTTTTTATTTTATTGATTTTTTATTTAGCTTAGANATGCTATGAAAATTAGATACATTTTATTAATATTTTTTTCGGTTTTAGCTGTCGCNTGTTCATCTGATGGAGGTGGTGGAGATTCGGGTAGTGGAAATAATGGTGGTGGAAACAATGGCGGTGGAAANAATGGCGGNGGCAATAATGGTGGCGGAAATAANAACTCNACTGAAACAACAGATCCAACTGATTTNACAGCTATGACNTCCTCCGGAAATACAACATACTATGTTAGCTTNAGCTCAGGAAATGATTCCAATGATGGAAAAAGTGAAGATAAACCNTTTAAAAATTTAGGAAAGATTAATAGTATTACATTTAAGCCTGGTGATAAAATAAACTTTAAAAGTGGGGATAGTTGGAGAGGTTATTTTAAAGTTTTAGGTTCTGGAGAAGAATCAAATAAAATTGAAATTGGTAGCTATGGCAGTGGGAATAAACCTAAAATTGATGGAAATGGGTACCAGGCCAGTATTTTTTTAGAAAATGTTGAAAATATTTCCGTCTCAGGACTAGAGTTCACTAATCAAGCTTCACATAAATTATCAAATGGANATACTAAGCTCATGCATAATTCTGACAGATCNGGTGAGGATGAAAGGTTTGGTATTTTAGTTTTGAGATATGGAAATGGAAGAAATATTTCTAATATTTCTATAAGTGATATTAAGATATCTGATATATACCCAACACCATCTAATTCTGACAATAGACATAAAGGNTATGGAATTAGATTTGAATCATACAATGATTCTGAAATAAATTACTATAATAATATTGATATTGATAATGTTGATATTTCATTAACTGGACATTATGGAATTCATATTGTAAATAGAATGTCACCTGCAAATGAAGATTTTTATCATAGAAACATCTCGATAACAAATTCAAAGTTTACTAATACGGGTGGCTCTGGAATTGTTTTGGCAAGGTGTAAAGATATTTTAGTTGAAAATTCTCATTTCAATGGAACTGGAGCTAGTACAGATAGTAGGATGTGGAACAGAGGCAGTGGAATGTGGACGTATACATGTAATGATGCAACAATTCAAAAAAATATTTTTGAAAANGCATATGGGCCTCAAGATTCTTTTGGAGCACACATAGACTGGGGGTGTAAGCGTGTTGTCATGCAATACAATTTAAGTAAAAATAATTTTGGAGGATTTGGAGAAATTTTGGGAGAAAATGAAATGTGTGGATACAGATATAATATTAGTATAGGNGATGGAACACGAACCGGTCAACACGATGGTTTAATTTTTTGGGTCTCAGATTTTGCTGGAGAAAACAGAAGAAAGCCNTCAAAAAATAACTTTTTCTATAATAATACTATTTATGTTCCNAGTATAAATTCTGTAAATAATAACCCCATGGATCATCTTGGTATTTTATTTAGAGAACAGTCTGAAGAAACATATGTTTATAATAATCTAATATATATTAGTGAGGATGCNAAGATTACATTTGATATCAGAAATGAAGTTGAATTCAATTATTTTAGAAATAACTTGTATTACGGATCATTAGCAATAAGTACAAGTTACGATCATAAATATCATTCAAGTGAGATATTTAATCAAGATCCTCTNCTGAGTAATGCTGGAGGNTCTTCTGCNGATGATTATAAACTAAAATCAGGAAGTCCAGCTTTAAAATCAGGNTTTTTAATTAATGGTAGTTCTGAATATAAAAACTTCATTCAAAATAATGGAGGAAAAGATTTTTATGGAAATGATGTTTCTGATTCTGAAAAACCAAATATTGGTGCATATAATGGAAACTAAAAGAGCCATAATTTACCTACTTGCTATCTTTTTTCTTTCATGTGAAAAAAATAATCAGTTTTTTGTTGATTCGATAAATGGAAATGATAATAATTCAGGATCAAAAAATGAGCCCTTTTATTCTTTAGAGAAAATTAACGATACTAAGTTAACTGATGGTAGTTCAATTTTTTTGGCAAATGGCTCAATGTTTAAAGGATCTATCAACCTAATTAATAATAAAGACATAACCATTACGAATTATATAGGAAGAAGTGAATCTAATGATAAACCTATTATTGATGCAAATGGTCTTTTATCTGGTATTTTAATTGAAAATTCATCTGATATAAATATTTCAAATATTCATATTACAGGCAATGGAGGTAATGAAAGTGCAAACCCGCATAAACTTATAAAAACAGATTTAAGAGCTGGTGTTCTTTATATTGTTTCTGATAATTTGATTCATAAAAATCTAACAATTGATAATGTTGATTTAAAAAATATTTTCTTTCAAGATGAAGGTTTTGAAAGAAATCCTAAAGAAGTTAAGACTCCTAATGGAACTCAAAGTTATGGATGGGGAATAAGAATTTTAAACTTGAGTGATAAAGGTAACTTAGAGGATATAGTTATAAAAAATTCTTTAATAGAAAACATATCTCATTCTGGCATTAGAGTTAAAGGAAAGCTTGATAATAAATTTAAAAATGTTAAAGTTTTTAATAATAAGCTAATAAAAACCGGAGGTCCTGGGATGGTATTTAATAGCACATATAATTTACACGCTTATGGAAATGATATAAATTTTTCTGGATCGCCTGATGATTCAAGGAAATGGGGACGAGGAAGTGGTTTATGGACTTGGGGAAGCAGTCTTGGTTTAATTGAAAAAAATAAATTTCAAAATGCAAATGGACCTGCTGACTCGGCTGGTTGTCATATAGATTTTAATTGTACTGATATTGTAGTTCAATATAATTTAAGCAGAAATAATGCAGGCGGTTTTGTTGAAATATTAGGAAATAATTACAACTGTTCTTACAGATATAATGTTAGCATAAATGATGGACACAGAGTCAAGGGTGAAGGAAATAATTTTCAACAAGGCAAATCATTTTGGCTTAGTGGCTTCGCTGGAAAAGGAAAAAATAGAATTGGGCCTTTTAATAGTTATATCTATAATAATACTGTATTTGCCAATAAAGACATAGTATCTAAAATTGCCGTTGATAAAGGATCCAAAGGAGTTTTTGTTGCTAATAACATTTTTTATTTTGAAGGTAAAACTGCTATGGTCCTTGGCGATCAATATAAACCAGATCCAGGTGGAAATGGAACAATTGAAAATGTGTTTTTTGAAAATAATTTATTTCTTGAAAANAATTGGCCNAAAGAAGTTTTAATTCAACCAANAAATTCAATTATTGGAGATCCATTATTTCAAAATTTAGGNGGTAAAAATATTNTTGATTACTACCCNAATAATATTGATTTAATTAAAGATAAAGGTGTAAGAATTAAAAATATAATAAACGACAGTATTGGTATCAGAATTGGATTAGAAANTGAGANAGATATCTTNGGAAATAAAATCGTTAACTTACCTGATATGGGTGCAATTGAAATAAATTAACTATGNATTTTGGTAANTTAAAAATGTATGTTGGTGGTGAGNTAATTAATGNTACNAATAATAATGAAAAAATCATTCTNTGCCCTGCNNATAACAAACCNATTGCTAAATTATCGTGGGCTAATGAAGTTGATGCTGAAAAAGCTCTTGTATCTGCAGAGAAAGGTTTTAAATATTGGTCTAAATTATCTCATGATGAAAGAAAAGAGTGGATGNATAAATTAAAAAATGCAGTNNTTGAAAATGAANATCTTCTTAGAAAAGCTATCATATATGAAATGGGTAAAACTTATGANNGATCAAAAGAAGATATTGAATCTCTNGTAAANAGTTTAGATTTTTATCCGAAAGCCATGGAAGAAAATTTCCTGGATTCAAAAATTGATGATAAAGAAAACACCCATAATCACACAATTAAAAATTANCCTGTTGGTGTAGTAGTAGCTTATTTGGCGTGGAATTTTCCTCTATTAAACCTAGCTTTTAAAATTGGTCCAGCTCTTGCTTCCGGTTGTAGCATTATAATAAAGCCTTCAGAAGAATCACCAGTATCTGCATATATTATTGGAAAAATACTTAATGAAATAAATTTTCCACCTGGTGTGGTAAATATAATATGTGGTGAACCAGAAATAGTTGCTACAACTTTATCNAAAAGTAAGGTNCCAAGACTAATCACAATGATTGGCTCAACAACTACTGCTAAAAAAGTTTTTTCAGACTCATCATCGAGCATTAAAAGACTAAGTATGGAATTAGGGGGCAATGCTCCATTTATTGTCTTTGATGATGCTGACTTAAATGCTGCATTAGATTTAGCAATTGGAATTAAATTTGGGAACTCTGGTCAAATATGTGTTGCAGCTAATAGATTTTTTATACATAAAAATATATATGATATATTTTTAGAAAAATATCTTGACAGAGTTAACAATCTAAAATTGGGTTTTGGAGAAAATGAAACCCCAGATNTGGGACCATTAATTACATCTAAGTCAAGAGATAGNATAATTGANTTGATTGAGGATGCAGTTAAAAACGGGGCAAAATTAGANTGTGGAGGAAAAATTCCNNACNATTTCAGTGAAGGCAACTGGCTTGAACCAACTGTATTAACAAATGTTAACCACAAAATGAGGATATTCAATGAGGAAATATTTGGTCCAGTAGCTTCAATAATGTCATTTACAGATGATGAAGAGGTTTTAACTCTTGCAAATAAAACAGACTATGGATTAGCATCTTATATTTTTACAACTAGTGAGGAAAGAATTAATTTGTTTTCGGAAAACCTAGAATTTGGTGAAGTGCAAGTAAATGGAATTAAGTATGCAATTTATTTACCACATGGAGGAATTAAAGAAAGTGGTATTGGTCATGATTGTTCTCACTTAGCATTAAATGACTATCTAACTAAAAAGAGAATAAGTATAGCAATATAAACAACTAAAAATTTAATATTATGGAACTTTTTTTACCTTTTCTACTACTGATTTTTGCTAGTTTCTTTCAAGGAACTTTTGGTTTAGGAATGAAATATATGAACCCTCTTTCATGGGAAGCCTGGTGGTTAGTGCATGTAACTGTAGCTATGATTATATTTCCAATGACATGGGCTCTAATTGTGATGCCAGAATTATTTGAAATTATTTCATCTTCACCAAGTGAAGCTATTTTTTCGGCTATGTTATTAGGATTTCTTTGGGGTATTGGAGGTATCATGTTTGGTGTTAGTGTTCCATACATTGGATTATCATTGACTATGGGCATTGTAATGGGGCTTGCTGGATCTGCTGGTAGCTTAATTCCATTTTTTCAAATAGATGATGTTTTTTCTCAACCAGCATTTCCATATGTTATTGGTGGAATTATAATTTCATTAGTTGGTGTATTTTTAACTGCTAAAGCAGGAATTGACAGAGATAAACTAACAAATTCTATGTCAAAAGGAAAAAATATAACAAAAGGAATATTAATAGCAGTTACATGTGGACTTTTGTCTTCGTTGCTAAATGTCGGGTTTGCTAATGCAGCTCCAATTGCTGCAACTGCTGAAGAATATGGTGTGATTACTAGAAATTCTAGCTTAGCTGCTTGGGTTGTAGTTTTGTGGGGAGCTTTTTTGATGAATATTATTTATTGTGTTTATCTATTATTTAAAAATAACTCATGGTCTACATTTAAATCACCCAGTTCAATGACAGCGTACAGATGGTCAATTATAGCAGGTTTATGTTGGTTTGCTGCTTTAGGTGTTTATGGTCAAGGTGCAGCTCTTCTCGGTGAAATTGGACCTGTAATTGGGTGGCCTATTTTATTAGGTTTATCTTTGATTATTAGTAATTACTGGGCATTTAGAGCTGGTGAATGGAAAAATGCTAAAAAACCATTTACTACCTTAGTATATGGACTTATTGTTTTGATAGGATCAGCGATAGTCTTAGGCTTAGGAAATTCTGTATAAAATGAATAAAATTCTTGGTTTTGGTGAATTAATGCTAAGACTTACTCCAAGTAAGCATTACGATTTAATATCTGAAACCAATGATTTTTCTGCCTCATTCGGTGGTGCAGAAGCAAACGTCATAATTGATCTTGCAAGCAGAGGACATAATTGTGAATTTTTAACAGCATTTCCTGAAAATGAAATTGGAAAAAAAGCTATTTCATACTTAAAAAATTATGGAGTGGATACTAGCAATATTTTATTTGATAATGAAAGGTTAGGGAAATATTATATTGAACATGGCTTTTCTACCAGATCTTCTAATATTATTTATGATAGAAAAAACTCTAGTTTTTCAAAACTCACAATTGAAAATTCAAAACTTGAAAAAATAATTGATAATGTCTCTCATATTGTTTTATCAGGAATAACTCCTGCCCTGTCTGACAATTGCTACAAAAACATCATCAAAATATGTGAAATAGCAAAGTCAAAAAATAAGAAAATTATCTACGACATTAACTATAGAAAAACTCTTTGGTCAACGGAAGATGCAAAAAAATTCAATAAAAAAATCTTAAGTTTTGTAGATTATTTATTTACCAATTCTAGTACTATTGAGGAAGTTTTTAATGTATCCTTTAATGAATCAAATGAAAGTGATATTTTTTCCAAATCAATNGATGCTGTTAATTTTTTGAAAAAAATCTCAAATTTTGAATTTATTGGAATGACAATTAGAAATGAGAAGAAGTTAAGTGGTATGTTTTTCCATAATAATGAAATTATTAAAAGTGAGGCATTAGAAGTTGAGCATTTGGATAGAATTGGTGCAGGAGATGCTTTTGTTGCAGGTACTTTGCATGGAATTCTAAATAATTGGGAAATTTCTGATACTATTGTGTTTGCAGTAGCATCTTTTGGAATTACTCATACGAGTTTTGGTGATATTAATTCATTTAGTGATAAACAGATAATTGAATTTTCAAAGAATAAATTAATTGGAAATGTCAAGCGTTAGTACTGAAATAATTAATAGTATTCAACAAAGTAAAATAATTGTTGTTTTAGTTATTGAAGACGATTCAAAAGCTAGTGATCTAATTGATTGTTTGTATGATTCTGGAATAAAAAATTATGAAATAGCATTAAGAACAAATAAATCTAGAAAGTCTGCTGATATAATTTTAAAAAAAGGACTGGATATAAACCTAGGTTTAGGAACTGTTTTAACTATTGATGATGTAAATTTTGCGGCTGATATTGGAGCAAATTTTGCATTAGCACCAGGAACTAACAAAACTGTTATCGATGAGGCAAATAGGCTTAATTTGCCATTTTTCCCAGGTGTATGTACTCCTTCTGATATTGAAAAAGCAAATGAACTAGGATGTAGTGTATTAAAATTTTTTCCTGCTGAACCATGCGGAGGTATTAATTATTTTAAATCAATGATTTCTCCCTATACTCATCTAGGTTTAAGATTTATTTCACTCGGTGGTATTAATCTCGATAATATTTCTAATTACATAGAAAATCAACATTTTATTGGAGTTGGAGGTAGTTGGATTGCTGAAAAGAAATTAATTGAAAACAGCGATTGGAATGAGATTTCTAAGAGAGCAAAAGATACTTTAGATTTAATTAAAAGCTAATTAAATTTCTTTATTGAAAAAGTGTGTTAACTTGATCAGATCTTCCTCACTTTTTAAATTAATTTTATTTTTTTTTCTAAAAGATTTATAAGAATCTTCTTTTACCAAATTTAGATCAATAATTTTTTTATGAGTCATGACAAGTTTAACATACTTGTCTTTAAAGTGTAATATATAAGCACTATCATCAACCCATTCAGGATTGGTAGTTTTTCCGTAACCAGAATTGGCAACAGTTCTTCCAGCTTCAATTGGCTTTTTTAGTTTTTTTCTTGGGTTATAATAAAGGCTAACATTATCCAATACAACGCATTCTCTTAATATTCCAAAATCCCCAAGTTTTTCGTCTTTTAATTCATGAATTCTATAAATATTATTATTGATTTCCACCATATCATCTGAATCGACCACAATTTCAAAAATTTGACCACTTTTATTTAGGGTTTGAAACTTTTGAGCATAAGCATCAATTCTAATTTTACCAGAGTATTGACTTAATGAATCTAAAATTACTGTACCATCTTTAAAGTTTTCATTCAAATAAGGTGAACCGTCAATATTAATATCATAGAAGCTTAATTTTTGTAGCCAAGTATGATTAGTTGCATTAGATCTGTTCATCAGGGGTTCTTGTGAATTCAATTGATGAAAACTCAAATTTATAATTAGAGCTAAGAAATAAATTTTAAATTTATCGATCATTACTTAAATTTATTAAAACTTTCAAAAACAACATATTATGAACAAGTATTTAGTAGAATTAATTGGAACATTTTTCATTGTTTTTACAGTTGGTTTAGGATCTAACCCGTTATCAGTGGGTTTTGCTTATATATCACTGATATATTTAGGATATAATATATCTGGTGCACATTACAATCCAGCTATTTCACTTATAATGTTTCTAAAGAAAAAATTAGATTTTAAAAATCTTTCATTCTACGTTTTATTTCAAATTTTAGGCGCTTGTTTAGCTGCACTCTCCATTCACTTGATGAAATCAAATATGCAAATTCAACCAGTTTTAGCTGATTCTATATACTCAGTGTTGTTCATGGAAGCTATTTTCACCTTCCTAATAGTTTTGATTTATCTTATAGTTACTGGAGATAATTATAAAAACAACTCTTATTACGGCTTAGCAATTGGATTACCCTTAATTGCAGGTATTTTTTCAGCTGCACCGGTTTCTAGTGCTGTATTCAATCCTGCAGTATCCATCGGACCATCA
The DNA here is from genome assembly GCA_002693085.1 of Flavobacteriaceae bacterium. The sequence goes on from NZOB01000035.1 coordinate 9,245, forward strand.
ATTATTGATATTATNACAGATGATGGAGTTTCACAATATTTTCTNTGGTATTATATAATNGGGCCANTNTCAGGTGCAGTANTTGCTTTTNTTGTTGATANATNTATAGACAAATAAAAAAAAAGGATCCAANNNTTGGATCCTTTTTATTTACNNAAACTAAAANACTATCTAATANCCTGGATTCTCNATAAGATTTGGATTATCAGATATTCTGTTTGTACCGTATGGTAACCAGTACATTTTTTCTAAAAATGGTGTATTTTGCCCAAAGTTCCACCTCCATTTATTGGCTTTGTACATACCATCGGAAGCTCTTCTTGTCCATTTACTACCTTGTTTAAGTTTGAAGTGAAGCTCTTTTTCCGCATCTCTCCAAGTTCTTAAATCCCAGTATCTATGGTTCTCTGCATATAGTTCAACAAATCTTTCATTTTTGATTAAATCAAGTGTAAGATTTGTTTTAGNAGGCATACCAACTCTACCTCTTAAAGTATTAATTAAATTAGTAGCTCTGTCAGTTTTACCAATTTCAAAAGCAGCTTCAGCAGCATTCAAATACATTTCACCAGTTCTTAAAACTATGTAAGGTGTTTCATCAGTTCCAAATGGTGGAAATTCAATTCTAGGATCAATTCTCTTTTGTACAAGCCTTCCTCCTCTATTTCTGTTTCTCACTGGAGCTCTTTGAGGAGCAACATTTCCTGCTCTACCTTTGACTCCAGCAGCAGCATTACCAGCACTTAAGTTATGGAACCAAACTTCTCTACCTTGAAATATTTCTTCAGGTGTAAAAAGTGTAGCTAAATATCTAGGATCTTTAGTATAAATTACTTCCTCAATATCAAACCANGTTTTATTATTAAACTTNGAATGGTGTTTATTACCTGGACTTCCATCTTGATGCTCAAAACGCGCATCTGAAGCCAAATACATATGCATGTTAGAACCCCAACCAGCTTTAAATCCATCAGGCATACCATATCCTGACCAGTTATGAGTTTTTCCTAATGCTAGGTTATACTCTTCTCCAAAAATAATTTCAGAAATCCCTGTTCCTTTCCAAAAAATTTCACTAAAAGTAGCTTCATGATCAGCCCCTCCTCTGTATAATGGATGTTTTCCTCCATCAATGACTGCAGCAGCAGCAGCATGAGCGGCTGTATAATAAGCCTCCGCGCTTCCTGACGGAATAGATGTTAGACCATTACTTGATTGTGGGTGATACTTAGCAATTCTAGCAGCATACAAGGCAGCTCTACTTTTTAAAGCAAATGCAGCCCATTTAGTTGCTTTTCCAAAAAGTGCAGTTCCAGGTAAATCAGCTATACCAGCATCTAAATCAGAAAGAATTTGATCATAAGTGTCCTTTAACGAAGATCTTGGAATCATTAATTCATCTACACCAGCATCAACAGATTTTGGTGTTAGCTCTAAAGGCATACCACCGTATCTTTTTGCCATATCTAAATACATCCAAGCTCTTAAAAACTTAGCTTCAGCAATTTGTTGCTTGACCACTTCAGGATCAAAAGAAGCTTCGTTCAAGATTTCTATAATCTCATTACAAGATCTTATGTTTCCATAATGCCATCTAGTGAGTCTTGAGTGAGCACCAGAAGCAGTAGGAACGTTAACTGCTGCCTTAATACCATTTTGCCAAGGAGCCATCAAAGTATATTCTCCTCCAACAACTGCATCAGTCAATCTATCTTGTTGTGGAAAATTACCAACTTCGTTTGGCTCAAAAACAGCATTAGCATAAATTTTAGTTAAAAAAGCCTCAACTAACTTTGGGTCTTTTTTAACAGCATCTTCTGAGATCATATCGGTTGGTTGCAAATCTAAATCGGCACATCCAACTAGAATGAACATCGGAAGCATAAATATTAAAAATTTCTTTATCAGTTTCATAATAATAAATTTATNTTTTTTTTAATTAAAATCCTATTCTAACGCCTGTTGTCACAGTTTTTACGTTAGGATAATCTCTATCATTCGCTCCAGTAATTTCTGGGTCATGCTCACCTGAAAATAGTCCAAGGTTATCAAAAGTAAGTAAGTTTGATCCCCCAACATAAATCTGAGCATTGTCAATACCTAATCTATTTGTAAGAGATTTAGGTAAATTATAACTAACATTCAATGTTTTCAATCTTAAGTAAACAGCATCTGGTCTAGAAAAATCATTAGCAAAGCTGTTATTTGGTGTAGCACCTCCAGTATTATTTGTTGGAGGGAAAGCTCTAAGAACTTCAATATCACCATTAGGTCCAACTAAAGATCTGTTATCAAATACAAATTGTTTTGGAATAGCTTGGTGACTATTAAGTCCCTGCCAACTACCACTTCCTGTGAAATTGATGGAATAACCAGCAGCACCTTGCCATAAAGCATCTACGCTCCAGTTACCCCACTTAGCAGTNGTCCAAGTACTAAAGTTCCACTTAGGCATACCTCCTTGACCAACAGGAACCTGATCTCTCCAATCAATAATTCCATCGCCATTTTGGTCGACATAAATTAAGTCTCCAACCATAAGTGTTGAATTACCTGCAGTATCTTGATCAACAGGGTGACTATTTATATCAGCTTGGGTTGTAAAAAATCCTCTAGTTTGATAACCCCACTGTAAATCATCCCATTTTCCAGTAAGAACATATCTATTATTATAATCTCTATTCGCCTGAGCTGTTGCTTCGTCAACACCAGTCGTTGGTAGAATATTTTCTTCCCATTTAACATATTTTCCTCTAGACCAAGAAACCATTGGATTAATTTCATAAGTAACATTTCCAATTTTCCCTCTGTGTTTTAACATTAAGTCAAAACCTCTATTATCTTTCGAGTTTAAGTTTGTTCTAGGAAGAGATGCTCCAAAGTGGAAAGGAATATCAGCTTCAGGTAATGCTAACATATCTTCTCTTAATCTGTAGAATACATCAAGCTCAAATCCTAATTTACCATCCCAAAGAGTTCCATCAATACCAATATTTGAAATTGACATTGTCTCCCAAGTTACTAATGCGTTAGCTAAACCAGCAGATGAAATAATNGGNTAAGGNGTTCCACCAAANAAATAGAATCCATTAGCAATATTATANCCNGTTANGAAGTCAAAGTTTGAAATAGCNTCNTTACCCATNATACCATGAGAAAGTCTAAGCTTTAAATTATTCCAAGCNGGATTATCNTNCATAAANTCTTCTTCAGAAATTCTCCATCCAAAACTCAGCGATGGGAATATNCCCCATCTTCCATCNACTGAATATCTAGCAGTTGCGTCAGCTCTAACGATAGCTTCAAATAAATATTTATCTTTTAAGCTATAATTAACCCTTGTTACATAACTAGATCTAGCACTTTCAGAAAAAATTTCTGCATTGTCTTTTTCAGCTTCAGATGAATAATTCAAATAAGGCGCTTCAAATGATAATGGGTCAGTTCTTGATCCCATTAAATAGTCTCTTTTAAAAGTTGTCGACTCAGCTACAAACATTGCTTTAAGTTCACTATTCTCAAATTGTTTTTCGTAATTCAATGTAAGTCTTGGTAATAACTCCATATCTCTATCAGCGTTAACACTTATATTGTCTCTTCTGTAAGTACCAAAGGGTATGTATGCAGCATCTCCATCACCATATGAAGGATCATAGGTGTACATCATGAATTGTTTAACAATATTCTTATTCCACTCATTTTGAGCTTCCATATTTAAACTTGCAGTAGCTTCTAACCCAGGAATAAAAGGAACATCATAAGTTAAACTTATGGCCGCTCTTAAGTTATTATCTCTTTGAACTGTAGTACCAGCAAAATCTTTTTTAAGCATGTAAACAGGTGAATACGGTGTAGCGGATCCTGAATGTGAAGGGTAACTAGGATCCGGATAAANAGGCCTGTGNGTNGGTTTACCTGTNGCAAGTCTATTATACATTTCNNNTANACCAAAGTTTGCTCTATCTAATGTTGTTTGGAAATAAGAAAAATCTAAACTTGCAGATAAATTATCAGTAAACTTAGCATCTAGGTTNGATCTAACATTATATCTTTTAAGATTATANTCAGCGTCTCTAAAAGCACTTTCTGTATCAGTAAACCCTACAGACATAAAATAACCTATATTTCCGTTTCTTCCTCTGGCACTTANGTTGTGTTGNCTTTGTGGTGTCCAAGATCTATAAACATAATCATACCAGTCAAAACCATCAAAATCCTCACCAGTTAGATTGTTGTAAACTTTTTTTCTNGTAGCATCCCATGATAGATAACCAGGTGCTTCGTTTTCAAAACCTAAACCATTCTCTTCTAAAAGAACACCATAATCATGAACTCCAAGAGTATTAGGTTCAGTTGTTGGAGAAGACCATGTTGTTGTTCCATGATAAGCAAATTTAGCTCCTTCTGCTCTGTCACTNCCTCTTTTAGTAGTTATAAGGATTACACCGTTACCAGCTCGTGCTCCATAAATTGATGCAGCACCATCCTTTAATACAGATATAGATTCAATATCATTTGGATCAACCTGACCAAATGTAGCTACTATNCCATCCACAATGACAAGTGGCGCTTCAAAGTTTCTAATTCTTATTGTAGCCCAATCNGAACCAGGGAGTGCACCAGTCTGTCTGGTTGATAAACCNGCAACTTGACCCATCATAAGCTCNGTTGTATTTTGAGCGGGTTTTAAGGTCAAAGCNTCAGAATCAACAGTTCCNACGGCTCCAGTTAATGTTTTCTTTGATTGAGATCCATAACCAACTACAACAACCTCTTCAAGTTTTGATACATCTTCTTGAAGTGTTACTGACATTGAAGTTGATAAACTACTAACTTCTTGAGTTAAGTATCCCAANTAACTAAATACTAAAACTGCATTATCGCCTACACTTAGTTGAAAATTTCCATCAAAATCACTAACGACTCCGTTAGTNGTATTTTTCTCAACAATACTTACACCCGGNAAAGGGTTTCCNGCATCATCNGAAACAGATCNTGANACNATTTGTTGTGAAAAAACNTTAATAGAAAAGAACAAAAATGTAAATGAAAGTANCAGACTTAGTAGATTAAATCGTGAATTTTTCATGTTAAATATTGTTAATTTATTTGTTAGTTGAATNATGAATTTAAAAATCATNTCACTAATTATCTAATAATTTAACNANAATTAACTGGGTATGGTAAAATTTGAAAGTTAGCAGATAATTTGTGAAAATTATGAAATAATCATATCTGAAAAATNTATAATTATTTAGTTTAAAACTTAAAATATTAGTATTTTTTGAAATTATTTATTGCTATATATATAATATAATAGCCATAACATTACATTTCTAACAACTAAAAAAACTGATAAAAATGGATTTTTCTAACCTAGATTTTGTGGTTTTTGCTTTATATGCAATCTTGATTCTTTCAATCGGATTATATGTCTCNAGACAAAAAGAAGGAAAAAATAAAAGCGCNGAAGATTATTTTTTGGCAGGCAAATCTTTACCATGGTGGGCAATTGGTGCCTCTTTAATAGCTGCAAATATTTCAGCTGAACAGTTTATAGGAATGTCAGGTTCAGGTTTTGCTTTAGGATTAGCTATTGCATCCTATGAATGGATGGCTGCAATAACATTATTAGTTGTAGGTAAATATTTTCTTCCAATTTTTATTGAAAAAGGTCTTTATACAATACCAGAATTTATAGAGAAAAGGTTTAGCTCAAATCTTAAAACAATTTTAGCTGTATTTTGGATTGCATTATTTGTTTTCGTAAATCTAACAACAGTACTTTTTTTAGGTGGAAAAGCACTTGACACAATTTTAGGTAGTGGAGATGGAAGTATATTATTTAATAGTATTGTTGGTCTTGCATTATTTGCAGCTGCTTACTCACTTTGGGGTGGTTTAGCCGCTGTTGCATGGACAGATGTAGTTCAAGTTATTTTATTGATTATCGGTGGGCTCTTGATGACCTATTTTGCTCTTTCAAATGTTACAGATAGTG
>NZOB01000036.1 GCA_002693085.1 Flavobacteriaceae bacterium
TTGACATTAGGGTGCTTTTCAATTATATATTTTGTGTAATCTANAGGGTNAATAGTTTGACCGTTTATTTTAATAAAGTTTGTCACAAATAAAATAACNTCTATAATTCAAATAAAAGTTAATAAAACTCTAAATAGAAAAGAATTAATTTTTATAATCCGATATCATTTTTTATTGACAATTGTTAATATCTGTANAAAAAAAGATACATTAAAACTATATTAGCTGACGAAATGAAAAAGTTAAGTTATCTNTTTATTTTTCTATCNCTTNTAAATTTTTCTCAAGAGGANAAATTTATNCTTAGTACAGTTGCATTTTATAATGTTGAAAATCTNTTTGATGCNGTAGATGATCCAAAAAACTATTGGGATCAAAANTGGCTTGAAGAAGGAACATGGACAGAAGAAATTTATCAAAAGAAGCTTAAAAATATTTCAAGAGTAATTCCTGAAATTGGTTTTCAATATACAGGTAGTCATCCAGCTATTGTTGGTTTATGCGAAGTTGAGAATAGAAAAGTATTAATTGATTTAGTTCAAAGTGAATCAATGAAAAAGTATAATTATAATATAATTCATTTTNATTCCCCAGATGAAAGAGGTATTGATGTTGCATTACTTTTTGATAGACAAAGGTTTAAGCCNAGAAAAGCAAAAAAATATCCTCTTTATCTTAAAAGACAAAATGGAGAAAGAGATTTTACNAGAGACCAATTATTAGTAGAAGGGTTTTTAGATGGAGAAAAAGTATANCTAATTGTAAACCATTGGCCAAGTAGATCAGGTGGGCAAATGAGAAGTGAACCTGCAAGAATTAAGGCAGGACAATTAAATAAAAAAATTATAGATTCAATTCAAAGTTTAGATCCAAAAGCTAAAGTTATTAGCATGGGAGATTTCAATGATGATCCAAAAGACAAGAGTATAAAAATGACATTGAATACAAGTGCCAAAAAAAATAAGTTAAATGAAGGTCAAATTTTTAATCCATTTGAAATCTTACATAGAAAAGGTTATGGAACTCTTAAATATAGAGGTAACTGGAACATGCTTGATCAATTATTGATNACAGAGCCATTGGTTACCGATACTTCACTATCGTTTATAAAAGCTGGTATTTACAATGAAAAGTATTTAATCACACCNGATGGAAATTATGAAGGTTATCCTTATAAAAGTTTCTATAATGTTTGGCTNGGAGGTTATAGTGATCACTTTCCNGTTTTCTTAATTCTAGGAAAAAAAGTTAATTGATGATTTTTTTTGATTTGTCAAACTAAAAAACTTTTCCATNACAAGAATTGAAATAATTTTTTCAGACTCTTTGTTTTTAAATTGAGAGATATACTCATTAGCATTTTTTGAGATNATCTTAAGCTTATCAGTATTTTTTATATAATAATTGATTTTTTCCTCCATATCTGAATAATCATCTTTTATTTGTATGTAATGATAGTCTGGAATTAATTTTCCCTCCATAAACCAAGACTCATATTTAGGTTTAGGCATTACTGCTACAGAATTAGATGACATAACCCATTTTAAGTTTGATGCAACATCATTTCCCTCAATACATAAAATGAATTTATGTTTTAAATGATAATCAATATTAACCTTCGGTTTATACCAAAAATCATGATCAGTACCCTTATTTATTTGACCTAAATCACAAAGATTATTATTAAAATATTTTTTATAAAAATCAATTCTATGGTTTTGATGAACAGCTGCTCTACCAAAAAGAATATTTTTCTTTTTTTCAAGAGATAAATGATCCTTTACAAAAGTAAAATGTCGGACTTTATTTAACTTTAGAATAATTGAATTTTGATTATCATTTGAAATTGGACGTGACTTTACAAACGAAGGTTTATCTGGAACGAAATTAACGTCTCCAAACACAAAGTTTGCTTTATAATTTTTAAAAAANCTTGCAGTAGAAAATGCATCAAAAAAATAAGTTTTTCCTTTTTTACTCAGTTTCAAGTCTGATAGATATTTCCAATCTTTTGANGGTTGAATTTTTTTTTCAATTTTATTATAATAATTAACTCTTTCTTTTATTTTATTAAACTCTTTTTCTGTTATTTTTTGTAGAAGATTTTCTAATGAAAACTGATAAAAAGTATTAGGGATAAAAAGGGAAAGATAGCCTTTTAGATAATATAAAAACTTATTGTTTTTATGGTTTGTTTTTAGAAACCCCATTCATTTCTAAAATAAAGATAACTTTTCTTGAAGCCAAAGATTTTGAAATTTATTATTAGGNTCGTATCGTTCAGCTTGAAATTTAATATTAAATTTTCTGTCTCTTGGATCATTACCTACACCTGAAACATACATCCAATTTCCATAATTGCTATGAACATCATAATCAATAAGCTTAGATTCAAAATACTTTGCTCCCCATCTCCAGTCAATGTTATTTTCTTTTGAAAGATAACTAGCAACATTTTGTCTTCCTCTGTTACTCATCCATCNAGTATATTTTAGTTCAAGCATATTAGCATTTACAAATGGTTCAGGAGTNTTTCCATTTATCCAGTTTTCAAATAATTTTTTATCATGAANCCATTTATAATTTTTATCAAGTATTCCTCCAACTTTAAATATTTTATTACCATTTATAATAGATATATACTTAAAAAAATCTCTCCATATTAACTCAAAAATCATCCAATATGTTGATTGATTCTTTTCTATTTTTTTTTCATAATCTTTAATTGAATGATAAATAATCCTGGGTGATAATGCCCCATTTGAAAGCCATGAAGACAGCTTTGAACTATAATCTTTACCAATTAATCCATTACGAGTTTTTTTATAAAAACTTACTTTTTTAGATTCCCATAAGTAATAATTTAATCGATCTAAACCTTGTTTGTATCCTCCTTTAAATGGAAATGCGGAACGATTATCAAAATTAAAATTATTTAATCCTAAATCTTTTAGAGTTGGTACTAAAAATTCGTCTTCAATTAAGTTGTCCTCATGCATTTTAGTATTTAGTCCAAAAGATTGTCTTACATGTAATTTTTTTTCACAATACTTACGAAAATTGGTAAAAACATTTGAAACATTATTTATGTCAACATCTTGTGGGTGATATAAAAATTGATCATTAAACTTAAATATATCAATGTCTAATTTTTTTAAAAAATCTTCTTCTTTAATTTCTTCTTCAGTCCATTCGTCTTGAAGATACACTCTTCCAATATTTTTATTTAAAATTATGTTGGAAATAAAGCTCTCAGGTTTGTCAAAACCAATTACTAAAGAAATATTTATTTTTTTTAATTCCTCTTTTAAACACTTAACTGATTCAATTAAAAAATTAGCTCTAAAAGAATCAGTTTTTGGAAATCCTAAATTGTTTAATTTAAATTGATGAGGATTAAAACAATAAACTCCAATAACATTTTTAGAATTTTCTATTGCATGTGAAAGACCAGAATGATCAACAGCTCTTAAGTCGTTTCTAAACCAAACAATTGAATTAACTTTTTCTACATCTTTTACTACAGTACTTGACATTTTCCCAGTTTTTTTCCCACTTTTTTCTCCAGCTAAATGGCAAATTACATTTAGGACAAATTTTTGTAGGTAGATTATTTTTTTTCAAGATTTGCGTCTTGTAAATTGTACTTTTGGTTCAATTCAAAAACTTTGCCAGGGTTATAATCTTGATCTTGTACTATAATTAATTGTTTATCTAGAAGATTAATTTTAGAATTAATAGTTTGATTTGATGAGTTGAATATTTGTTTAGCTAAATCATTTTTTATTTCACCAATTTGTGAAATATTTTCGATAATTATTTTAATAAACTCTAATACAGCTTTAATTTGATTGGGAATCCANCTAATTATTGGAGTTCCGCCAGTAGCCTTTGCATATTTTGTATTAGCCATTATATATTTTTGNACAAATTGCCAATGACCATTTCTAAACTTATAAATTTCTTCAACAATGGCTAATAGAAAGCATAGTCCAACAGAGTTTTTTGATTTCACTAAATAATTGAATAAGGATTTCCCTTCTATTTTTTCAATTTCATCTCTCAAGTCATTAAAAAAATGTTGAATACACTTTGGTCTGTATGTCCTTAGATCCATAAGATATTTTGTCAATTGATTTTTTGGATAAAAATTTATAACACCTGTAAAAATATCTTCCATAGGTATTATGTTGTCCTGAGCTCCAGTTTGTCCTCTATATTGTCTTGGTTCATCCGAAACTCCCTGATAAACTAACCCATCTCCAAAGATTTCTTCATTTCCCTTTATCCCCATTATAAATATTCTAAAATCATTGTAGTGTTTCCACCTAGAAGCTACCCACATCTCTTTTCTTCTTTCATTTACCTTTACCATTGAATTAAAATTTTTCTCAAGCCAATGATTTAAAGATTCATTATCTCTTTTTTCTATTGATATTAATGCCTCCATTACAGATTCCACTAATGCTGGGGAATGTTGATTAATATCTACATGATTCATTATAAATCCAGTTTCATCCTTCTTTCCAGAAAACTTCACACATTGATCAAGATTTGACCAATGAAAATTATCAGACCCATCCAAAACTTTAAAATTCCCTAAGGAGTAAGCATAATGATACTCTAACCATGGATATACATCTAATTTTTCTGCAACATAAACAAATGGCTGAGCAATTTGTTGAGGAAGAAAATTTCTAGCTTTTCCATATTTTTTTGATTTAACAAACTCTTGGTATGAGGACTCTAAAGTAAATGCAGACGATAAAAAACAATATCCTCTGAACAATCCCTGAATAATCATAATATCATCTTCCTTTTTAACTAATTCAAAATAATTTGGTAGATTTTCTACCTCATTTTCAATTTTATTAGGAATAGCCAGAATTCCAGGGTTACCATCAGGTAATTCGACTGGCATTTTATCTAAAATATTTTGTAATTCTGAATATCTTTTTGGTAAAGAAGTAATTGGTCTTTTTTGAGGTAAAAAACCAAATTCAGAACTTACATTAAAAAAATTGTCAGAGTAGTTAGTATTCATAAGTCAATTAAGCACAGAATTTGTTAGTTGTTAAATGTTAGTTGTTTCTGAACTGCCTAAATATAGTAAATAAGTTTATCTAAATGCTAGAATTAATTGATAATGAAAAAGTTATAAATGATGCATTTGAGCATTTGTCTAATGATAAAGTCATGGAATTTTTTATTAATTCATTTGGTGATAAAATAAATCCAAATGATAGATATAACTCTAATTATGCAATTTCAATTTGTAATCTTATAATTGAGCAACAAATTAGCTTTAAAGCAGCCATAAGTATTAAGAAAAAATTTTTCAATTTAATTGATGGAAAATCTAATTCTGAAATCTTGAATATGTCTAATGAGAAAATTCAAAGCATAGGACTATCATTTAGAAAAGTTGAATACATTAAGAATGTATTAATTTTTTTTAGGGATAATAAAATAAATATTAATGAAATGTCAAATGATGAAATAACCAAATCATTAATTTCAATTAAAGGGATTGGTAAGTGGACTTGTGAGATGTTCTTAATGTTTGTTTGTTTAAGAAAAGATATATTTTCATTTGGAGATTTAGCTCTTATTAATAGTATGAAAAAAAACTATTGTATTGATGATTTGAATTTATTAAAATCAATAAGTGAAAAGTGGAAGCCATACAGAACTATTGCAGCTCTTTTATTATGGTATTCTATTGAAAATAACATTTATTTTCAACCAAATAGTTCTTTATAAAAATTATAATCGACTCTAAAATAATAACCATTCTCTTCGTGTAAACTACCGTCAGGTTTCCCATTAACAGTGTGATATTTTTTAATATGATTTTTAAATTCTTCAAGATTAGGGATTTTATATTCCCTGCCATCTAAATCCTTTATAATCATTTTTTAAAATTTTTATTTGACTGATATATGAAAATTGGAAGAGGTAGCATAAGAGATATTGAATAAACTATTACAACACCTAACTCATCAAAAAAGAAATAACTAGAAATTGTTAGTAATGAATTATACAAAAGAAGTTTATTCCAAAAATTTTTTAAATAAATTAAATACTCCTTTATTTTAAAACTTTCTCTTTCTTCTTTTGACATAGTATTGTAACCAGCGAGCAGGTATTTGGCATTATTTTCATTTAATGAGCGCATGACAAGAAGTATAAATAGATTTGTTAATATTAATACTATTACAATTTCCATATATCTAATTTACATATATTTGACTGCTTGAAAAAAATTTTTAAAATACTCATTATTGCTAATGCATGTTTTATTTCATTAGCATTTATACTNTCACAATTTGAAATNAAATCTGTCTTATTTGNTGTTTTTTGGGAACTATTAATANTTCCTTCATTTTTTCTTCAATTTNNATTAAGCTCAATTGTATTATTTCTATTATTGGTAANAGAATACAAAATTGAATTTTTCGGGATTTTTAATTTTATATTTTCCATTCTATTGATTATTAGTTTAATTTTTGTTTGAAGTTTTTAAAAATATGCATGAAAATTGTTGTGAAGATAATTGTCTATGCTAAAGGTTGCTTACAGTAAAATATACAATCATCCACTCCCTGAAAATCATAGATTTCCAATGGAAAAATATGATTTAATTCCAAAAAAACTAATAGCTGAAAAAACATTTTCAAAAGATAACTTTTTTGAACCTGGTATTTTAAATAAAGAAGATGTTTTATTAACTCACAGTAATGATTATTATAACAAATTAGTTAGTCAGTCATTATCCAAAAAAGAAATTCGCACAATAGGTTTTCCCTTAAGTAAACTTTTGATTGAAAGAGAAAAAAAAATAGCTCAAGGAACGATAGAGTGTGTCAGTTTTTCAATTAAAAATGGTATTTCAATGAATATTGCTGGTGGTACTCATCACGCATTTGCTGACAAAGGTGAAGGATTTTGCATGTTAAATGATCAAGCAATTGCAGCTAATTATTTATTGCATAATGATTTAGCAAAAAAAATACTAATTATTGACCTTGATGTTCATCAAGGAAATGGGACTGCTTCTATTTTTAA
>NZOB01000037.1 GCA_002693085.1 Flavobacteriaceae bacterium
TGAAGGTGGTAACAAATGGTATGGACTAATAACATTTGGTGATGATGGAAAAATATCGGGTTTTAGTGACTGGATGGATGTTAATGGAATGAATGTTCAAATTGAACAATATTTAGAAACAAGTAAAAATTAAATTATGAAGAATTATATATTATTATTTTTTGCAGCATTATTTATAGGCTGTACATCAACAGGGGTTCAAGTTACATTTGATGATGAAAAATCAAATGCTATCAGAGCACATTATCAAAATTATCTAGATCAGAATATGGATGGCCTAAAATCTTTATGGTCACCTGATATTAAGATTTTTTTAAACAGTAGAGATGCTATAACTCAAGATGATCTTATACCATTATTAGAAGCACAACATGCAACTTATGATATTACTATGACTTTTGGAGAAGAAGGTGGTAGTGATTTAGGTCCATGGGTTGAGACTACAACTTATCCTGCTGTAGCTGAGTATCCTGAAGCTACAATTACTCAAACTTGGTTCACATGGAATGCGACTAGTAAATTAACAGGAAATACAATCAATTTACCGGCACATATTGGATTTAAGTGGGGAGATGATGGTAAGATTATTGAGGAATATCATCATTACGATACTGTTGAAATGACTGCAGGTATTGAAGAAGCTCAAGCTGCAACTGCTTCAGAATAATTAAAAAATTATCTAATTATTTTTTAAAAAGGGGTTTATGCCCCTTTTTTTATTAGATTTAATGCAGATCCCTCTCTGTACCAATCAATTTGTTGTGAATTATAGGTATGGTTGGTTTTGATTAAATCTTTAGAACCATCAGAATGAATCAATTCAATTGTAATTTGATTACCTGGACTAAAATTTTCAAGATCAATAAAGTTGAAAGTATCATCTTCTTGGATTAAATCATAATCTGATTCATTTTCAAAAGTTAATGCTAGCATACCTTGCTTTTTTAAATTTGTTTCATGAATTCTTGCAAAGGATTTTACAATAACTACTTTGACACCAAGATGTCTAGGTTCCATTGCNGCATGCTCTCTTGAGGATCCTTCACCATAATTATGGTCGCCTACTACAACTGTAGGGATATTATTTTTCTTATAATCACGCTGAGTTTCGGGAACTCCACCATACTCACCATTCAGTTGACTTTTTATAAAGTTTGTTTTCTTGTTGTATGCATTTACAGCACCAATCAAACAGTTATTTGAAATATTGTCTAAATGTCCTCTATATCTTAGCCAAGGACCTGCCATAGATATATGATCAGTAGTNCATTTACCAAAGGCTTTAATTAAAAGTTTGGCTCCAGTAATATTTTTTCCATCCCATGGAGCAAAAGGTTCTANTTTTTCTAATCTTTTGGATTCNGGATTAATTATAACTTCAACNTTAGANCCATCTTCNTCCGGTTCAATGTATCCCCTGTCATCAACCTCAAAACCTTTTGGAGGTAATTCCCAACCAGTGGGTTCTTCTAATTTAACTTCCTCACCTAGATCATTAACTAATGAATCGGTTTTAGGATTAAAACCTAAATCACCAGAAATAGCTATAGCTGCTACGATTTCAGGAGATGCCACAAAAGCATGTGTATTAGGGTTACCGTCAGCTCTTTTAGCAAAATTTCTATTAAAAGAGTGAATGATTGAGTTTTTTTCTTGTTTATCAGCACCTTCTCTAGCCCATTGTCCAATACACGGACCGCAAGCATTAGTAAAGACTTTGGCGTCAAGTTTTTCAAAAATATCTAAAAAACCATCTCTTTCAGCTGTAAATCTAACTTGTTCAGATCCTGGATTAATTCCAAAGAATGCTTTTGTTGATAAATTCTTATTTAATGCTTGATCAGCGATCGAAGAGGCTCTTGATAAATCTTCATAAGACGAATTAGTACATGAACCAATTAACCCCCATTCAATTTTTCTTGGCCATTTATTTTTTTCTAATGTTTCAGCCATTTTACTCACAGGCGTAGCAATATCAGGGGAGAAAGGACCATTAATGTGAGGTTCAAGTTCTGAAAGATTAATTTCAATCACTTGATCAAAATATTTTTCTGNATTTTCATAAACTTCTGGATCACCAGTTAGATAATCTTTAATTTTATTTGCTTCATCTGCTATTTCATCTCTGCCAGTTGCTCTTAAATATTTTTCCATTGACTCATCATAACCAAAAGTAGATGTTGTTGCTCCAACTTCAGCTCCCATGTTACAAATNGTTCCTTTTCCTGTACATGATAAATTTTCAGCTCCNGGACCAAAATATTCNATGATTGCNCCTGTTCCACCTTTNACAGTTAATATACCTGCAACTTTTAGAATAACATCTTTAGCTGCAGTCCATCCAGATAATTTTCCTGTTAATTTTACTCCAATTAATTTTGGNAATTTTAATTCCCANGNCATTCCNGCCATNACATCNACNGCATCNGCACCNCCAACNCCAATNGCTACCATTCCNANNCCACCAGCATTNACNGTNTGAGAATCTGTTCCAATCATCATNCCNCCTGGAAATGCATAATTNTCTAANACAACTTGATGNATNATNCCAGCTCCTGGTTTCCAAAAACCAATACCATATTTGTTTGATACAGATTCCAAAAAATTAAAAACTTCATTGCTAGTATTGATAGCCTCTTGTAAATCAGGGCCAGCACCAATTTTTGCTTGAATTAAATGATCACAATGAACAGTAGTTGGAACTGCTACTTTACTTTTTCCTGCTTGCATAAATTGAAGAAGAGCCATCTGAGCAGTTGCATCTTGACACGCAATTCTATCAGGNGCAAAATCTACATAATCAACTCCTCTANNGAAGGGNTTATCCACATTATTCCAAAGGTGGGAGTATAATATCTTTTCAGAAAGAGTTAATGGATGATTACATATTTTTTTAGCATGATCAACTTTATCCTTCATTGAAGAATAAACTTTTTTAATCATATCAATGTCGAAAACCATAGTTGTGTTTTTAGTATTGCAAAATTAATAAAAGAAAAGGTCTTTTAGTTGATATAATCCTCTTCTTTTTTGATTGTAATATCNGACATATTCATCATTATTTCAGCTANACCATTAGTTTTTGGTAATTCATATGAGAAGAAATACTTCATTGCTTNTAATTTACCCTTCAAAAAGCTTTTTGTAAAGTTATTTTTTTCTAACTCTTCATTTGATTTTATACCAATTTCAAGCCATGTCCATGATACAATTATTAAACTAAAAAATTCCATAAAAATAGATGCATCGGCTAAAAATCTCTCATAATCNCCTTTGATGGCTAAAGGCATCAATGTTTTCAATACTTTTTGAGCTAAGCCAATTTTTTCATTTAATTTTTCAGAATATTNTNTTANGTTCTTNTAATTTTTTGCTTTAGATATACATTTTAATATTTCAGCTGACAATAATTCCAATCCTTTTCCATTATCCATGGTTATTTTTCTNCCNAATAAATCTTGAGATTGAATTCCTGTAGTNCCNTCATATATAGAAGCTATTCTAATATCTCTATAGTATTGTTGCAATATGAAATCTGAGCAGTATCCGTATCCGCCAAGTACTTGAATTCCATTGCTTACAGAAATATTACCAGCTTCAGATGGATAAGTTTTTACAACAGGAATTATCATTTCAAGTAAAGTTTTGTACATATACTTTTCATCATCTGATTCTGCAGTATTTTCTAGATCATAATATTTAGCTGCTAATAAAACTAACGATAGAGATCCTTCTGACATTGATTTTTGAAATAATAACATTCTTCTAACATCAGGATGTTCAATAATAAGTGAAGGTTTTTCATCTGGATTCTTTTTTCCATCACTTGACAATTTTCTTCCTTGAGGTCTCTCGTTCGCATAATTTAAGGATGCATTATATGCTGCTGTAGCGATTGCTGAAGCACCCCTTCCAACTGCAATTCTAGCAGCATTCATCATTAAAAACATGTAATAAAGACCTTTGTTTTCTTCTCCAACAAGCCATCCTCTACAATCATCATTGTCTCCAAATCCAAGATGAGAAGTACAATACCCTTTTTGACCCATTTTTTGAAAATCACCAAGTGTGCTTACATCATTGTATTCTAAAGATCCATCATTATTAGGCCTGTTTTTAGGAACGATGAATAAGGAAATACCTTTGGTTCCAGCTGGAGCACCCTCAATTCTTGCTAAAAGTAGATGGACTACATTTTCAGTAAAGTGGTTATCACCAGCNGAAATAAATATTTTTTGACCTGAAATATTGAAATAATCTTCATCTGTTCTACTTGCTTTTGTGATTATATCAGAAAGTGAACTTCCAGCTTGAGGTTCTGTCAAGCACATAGTTCCTCCCCATTTTCCACTTAACATATTAGGAACATATTTTTTATTTAGCTCCTCGTTTGCAAAGTGAATAATTAGTTCTGCAGCACCTTGAGTTAAACCTGCATATCCAGGTAGATGATTATTAGCAGCTTCCATTATAAAAATTGCNGCAGTGTGAGCTATTAATGGCATTTGCATTCCTCCATCTTTGTAATCAAAAGAAGCAGATATAATTCCCATTTCTCCACCTTGATGCATCAAGGTTTTAACCTTATCATGAACATGAATCTTACCATCTTCATAATAAGCAGGTTTTTCATCCATCTCTTTAAAAACAGGAAAAAGTTCTCTNTCAGAGAAGTCTTTNATAGATTCAAGAAACATATCAATTGTNTCTTTATCATAATCCTCGAATCTTTTTTTATTTAACATTTTTTCAAGCCCATGNACTTCATAGAGCATGAATTTTAATGTGTCAAAGTCAATGTATTTATTACTCATTTTTAATCTTAATCAATAGCTTACAATCTAATAAATTTTTATAATTTTTNTTATATAACTGAAATAAAAAAAATAGATATTTTATATTTAGACNTAATTCTTTTAAACAGCTTTTAAATCAATGTAATTTTCATGAAAAAAAATGTTTTGTTCATATCATTTGTTGTTTCCCTAGGTGGATTTTTATTTGGATTTGATGCAGGTATAATTTCTGGTGTCATGAGTTATGTTGGTCCTGAATTTAATTTAAATGACATTCAAACTGGGTGGGTTGTTAGTTCACCATCATTTGCTGCAATGATTGCAATGCTTGTTGCTGGACGATTAAGTGATTTAATTGGTAGAAAAAAGATTTTAATTGTTGTTGCTTTTTTATATTCTTTTTCAGCTATTACATCAGCTTTTTCATTCTCCTATGAGACTTTATATTTATCTAGAATGATTGGTGGAATCGCATTCGGAACTGCTTTAATTTTGGCTCCAACTTATATAGCTGAAATTTCTAATGCTGAGAATAGAGGCCGTCTGGTCTCAATTCAACAATTAAATATAGTTTTAGGATTTTTTGCTGCTTTTTTAAGTAATTATTTTTTTAATGAATATAATAGCTCAGGATCAGAATTTTTAAATGACAATAATGTGTGGAGATGGATGTTAGGCGTTGAGTTTATTCCTGCAATTTTATATTTTTTTGCTTTATACTTTGTTCCTAAAAGTCCTCGATGGTTATATGTTAGAGGATTTATTAATGAATCAAAATCTGTTCTTAAAAAATTACANGGAAAATCAAAATATTTAATTGANCTNGATTCAATTAAACAATCTGTAANAAGTAATGTAAAATCTAAGAANGTNCCNCTTAAAACACTTCTTAANCCATCATTAAGATTTATTATGATTGTAGGTTTAACTCTTGGAATATTACAGCAAATTACAGGNATTAATGCAATATATTTTTATGCCACATCTATATTTAAACAAACTGGAATAGGAACTGATGCATCTTTTTTCTCAGGNATATTTTTAAGTCTAACNACTGTTTTATTNACTCTTNTTGCTATGTATGCCATNGANAGACTNGGNAGACGACCNTTGTTAATTACNGGAATGTCTGGAATTGCTATTAGCNTACTTATTTGNGCATATGGATTTAGNAAGGCAGAGTATAAGTTNACNTCNANNGANATAATGACTNTGAATATNGANAAGTTAAATNGTAATAAAGAAATTGAAAATAAAATTTATTACGANGATGTTAGTTTTAAAAATGATTTNAAAGAAATAATAGGAAACAGAGATTTCTCAAAGATGGAGGGAGAAATTATTGAAGCTGCTATAAAAATTAATGCATTTCTTGTTTTAGCTGGAATCATAGGTTTTATNGCTTGTTTTGCTTTTTCTTTAGGACCAGTAATGTGGGTGATGTTATCAGAATTATTTCCAAATAAATATCGTGGACTGGCAATTGGGGTTGTAGGCTTTGTAAATTCATTTACAAGTTGGANAATTCAACAAATATTCCCTTGGGAAATTTCTAATTTAGGCAGTGCCATAACCTTTTTNATATATGGTTCAATAGCTCTAATCGGTGTATTTATTTTACTTAAAATTTTGCCNGAAACTAAGGGTAAATCTTTGGAAGAAATTGAATTTGAATTTGTTAAAGATTAATTGTTATGAAAAAAATAAAAATTGTATTGNTAATAGTTTTAATANTAGCTGTATCATCTTGTTTTAACTCAAATAATAAAGAAAAAACTTCNAATATATGGAAAGTTGATTTTTTTGATGATTTTGATAATTTCAATANTGAAAACTGGCAAGATCAAAGAATTTGGGTAAATAATGAAAAACAATGCTATGTGCCTGATGGTAATTTTGGAACTAGAAAGGTTGAAGATGGTCTTTTAAAATTAAAAGTTATAAATATNNGTGAAGAATATGATTGTGACAATCTTGANAAGTTTGGAAATAAACATCCNAANACNAATTANGTAGCAGGNAGAATTGCNTCAAAAAANAGAAAAGAATTTATAAAAGGNAAATGGACTGCTAGATTAAGAGTNGTTGGAAAAAGTCANAAAAGNATGTTTCCAGCNTGGTGGATTTTAGGNGCNCAAAATAATGAATCACCTGTACAAGAAGAAGATGAAAATATTTGTTGGCCGATGACTGGGTCTGGTGAAATAGATATTTTTGAACATCATGGGGATTACGAACCCAATCATTTNACAACNGGTGCTATTAAAAATCTTGGAGATTGTGATAAAGGTGACTGGTGGAGTTATAGAATTGGTGTAGATGTTTCTTTAANTGAATTTCATGAATATTCTGTTGAATGGGAGGGNAGNGATTTGGTTTATAGGCTTGATGGAAATGAAGTCCATAGAAATGAAGGTTTAGGTGATAATTATCCAGAACCAATGTTTGCAATCTTAAATTTTGCTAAAATTACTGATACACCCATGTCGGGCGAATGGATTATGGAAGTTGATTGGGTAAAGCACGAGTTTAGATTGTAAGCTTATTTTTTCCTAAATATTTTGTAATTTTTTGTTATGAAAGCAACTAACAAATTATTATTACTCNTATTGTTTATTTTTTCTTGTAATACTGAAGAAAAAAAAANTGAAAATGAAAATTTAAANGTTCTCTTTATAATGACAGACGATCTTAATTGNGATTTNGGATCGTANGGTCATCCNCAGGTAATTAGTCCAAACATAGATGAATTAGCTAACCAGGGTGTTCTTTTTGAAAATGCCCATAATCAATTTCCTTTATGTGGACCCTCAAGAGTTTCTTTAATGACCGGAATGTATTCAGATCAAACAATGCACACAAAATTAGATNTTGATCTAAGACAAACCATTCCAGATGTTGTCACNCTTGGTCAANGATATCGTCAAAGAGGATATACATCAGTAAGAATTGGAAAAATATATCATTATGGTAATCCAGGTACTATAGGATCTTCAGGACAGGATGACATTTCTACGTGGGATTATACAATNAACCCATATGGNAGAGATAAAGAAGAAGAATATAAAATTAATACACTCAGAAAAAGACAATATGGAGGTACATTGAGTTGGCTTGCTGCAGATGGAACTGATGAAGAACAAACAGATGGAATNGGTGCTACAGANGCAATAGAGCAATTAGAAAAATTTTCTAAAAATGGAAAAAATTTCTTTTTGGCAGTTGGAATGTATAGACCTCATACACCTTATGTAGCTCCAAAAAAGTATTTTGACATGTATGATATGGATGAAATGGAAATTCCATATGATGGCAGTTCAGATGAATATTTAAGCACAATTCCTTTGCCTGCAGCACTCTCAGTAAGATGGAAAAAAGATCAAAGCATACTTAATGACAAATCTAATTTCAAACTNGCTCAGGAAATAAAAGANGCNTATTANGCTACAACAACATTNGTNGATGNACAAGTNGGNAGAATTTTGAAAAAATTAAAACAAACTGGNCTTGATAAAAATACAATTNTAGTTTTTACATCTGANCATGGATACCATTTGGGNGAACATGGTCATTGGCAAAAACAAACCTTATTTGANNACTCAACCAGAGTTCCATTAATTTTTTCTGGACCTGGTNTTGAAAAAGGTGTTAGATCAAATTCNCCAGTTGAATTAATNGATATTTATCCAACATTGATGGATTTAACTGAAATAGAAACNCCATCTCANGTNGTNGGTAAAAGTCTNAANNNAATTTTNANNGANCCTAATNANAAGNTNAGANAAAGTGCTCTGACTAGATGGAGAGCTTCTCAGCACGGAAATTTAAACTTTAGTGAGTCTGGAATACAAGGTTATTCAATCAAAACAGAAAGGTATAGATTAACAAAGTGGGGAGAAAGNGGAGAGCACGGTTATGAGCTTTATGATCATGATAATGATAAAAAAGAGATGATCAANCTAGCAAATGATCCTGCTTATAAATCTGTGATTGATTCTTTGAAAACACATATTGATGCTAGAATAGCNGATGCAAGAAAAAAACCTGAAGGATTGGGTAGNCAATTTGAGGAACAACGTCTTCNTAAAGTTCAATATNACNACAGGTGANNTTTANGATATCAATGGTAAGAGAATCTGGGAAAGACCAGCAGACGAATAAAAATTATTTATTCTAAAATTAGCTGTTCAACATTTGATGATTCTTTTCCAATAATTTCCTGATATCTATTTATCATTTCTTTTAATTTTTTAGGATTTGAATTCGCCANATTATTTTGTTGAGAAAGATCACTCTCAAGATTAAATAATAAATATTCTTTTGAATTTCCCAGTTCAATATCTACATTGTAATTCTTTGCAGGTCCAGGATAAGGAGGAATCATAACCCAATTACCACTTCTAAATGCAGTTCTAGTTGTTGCTTCAAGAACCAATTCATCTCTACCATCACCTTTATTGTTAAAAAACACATCCGATAAATCAACTCCATCACTTGAATTAATATCAGAACCAACTAATGTTGAAAATGAATTAAGAAAATCTATTTGAGTAACAATTTCATCTGAAACTTGAGGCTTTGTTTTTCCTTTCCAATATGTTATAAATGGAACTCGAGTACCAGCTTCAAATAAACTGTATTTACCGCCCCTTAATTTTCCAGCAGGAGTATGATCCCCAAGTTTTTCAACTGCATCATCATAGTATCCATCATTTAGAACAGGACCATTATCACTTGAAATAATAATAATTGTGTTTTCAAGTAAATTATTTTCTTCCAAGTGGTTATATAATTCTCCAATACACCAGTCAGCTTCTTTGATTACATCACCTCTTGGTCCCATTCCAGATGAACCAACAAATCTTGGATGTGGTGTTCTTGGAACGTGTGGTTGTTGAAGTGTGTAGAATAAAAAGAAAGGCTTATCCTTTACTTTATCAATATATTTTTTTGCTTCATCTAAAAATTTATCAGCCATATCAATATCACTCCATTTAGCTTTTTCACCACCTTTCATGTATCCAATTCTTGGAACTCCGTTAACTATAGCCTTATTATGCCCATGATGCCATTTCATNGTTAATAACTCAGGATTTTTAGTTCCGCTAGGTANCCCATAATCATCGTTTTTGAAATTAACTTCAATAGGATCATTAGGGTCAAGATTTACAACATAACCGTTTTCAATATACACAGTTGGAACTCTATCTTGAGTGTCAGCCATAATAAAACTGTGATCAAAGCCAACTTCATTAGGTCCTGGACTAATTTTTTTATTGTAATCTATTTTAGTATTTCCTAAGCCAAGGTGCCATTTACCAACAATACCTGTTTCATATCCTTTTGTTTTAAGCATTTTAGGAATTGTCATTTCCAACGTATCAATAATCAAATTAGCACCTGTTAAAATTTTTGCTCTTTTATTTCTCCATGGATAAGTTCCAGTCAGCAAAGCATATCTACTTGGACTACATGTTGCAGAACTTGCGTATCCATTAGTAAATCTTACACCATTGTTAGCAATTTTATCAATATTAGGAGTTTCTAAAGTGCCAACACCATATGAACTAACATCGCCATAACCTAAATCGTCAGCGTATATTACTATAATATTGGGATTATTTTGATCAACACTTGTGTTACATGAGAATAGAGCACAAAGTAAAAGTGCAAAAAGATTATTTTTCATAATTAGCTTGATTGTAATAGTTAGTTATTATTTAAATTTAGTTGATTCAACATTAAAATACAATTTTTTGAATTTTAGGATAAAAACTGATTTTAATTAGATAATTAATGAATAATTGAAAAAGTTTAGATAAAATTTTGACAAATTATATTTTATAGATTTGTTAAAACCNATAAAACAACTAACATGAAAAAAGCCTTTATAATCCTNCTTATTTTTTGTTTTTCTTGTAATAAAAGTGAAAATCTTCCCAATGTAATTTTGATTTTAACAGATGATTTAGGTTATAATGACGTTGGATTTAATGGTTCAACTGAAATTTTTACACCAAATATTGATGGTATTGCAAAAAATGGTGTTTTGTTTAGTGAAGGTTATGTTTCTTATCCAGTGTGTGGACCAAGNAGAGCAGGTTTGATNACAGGTAGATATCAAGATACATTTGGCTTTGGNAAAAANCCATTATTTACACCAAAAGATCCNAATATGGGTCTACCATTAACTGAACAAACAATGGCAGATATGCTTAAGTTATCAGATTACAGAACTTTTGCTGTTGGTAAATGGCATTTAGGTGCACACGAAAGTTTAAGACCATTAAAACGAGGTTTTGATGAGTTTTTTGGCTTTTTGACTGGAGGTCACAGATATTTTCCTGAAGAGTGGACATTAGCTGATGAGACTGAAGTAAAAAGTCAAAATCAAGCTTACAGGACTAAACTTTTAAGAAATGAAGAAAGAATAGAAGAAAAAGAGTATTTGACTGATGCCTTATCTAGAGAAAGTGTAGATTTTATAGATAGAAATTCAGAAAATCCATTTTTTATTTACTTAGCTTATAATGCTCCTCATGGTCCATTGCAAGCAACGCAAAAATATTTAGATNGATACGATCATATNAAACAAAAAGACAGAAAAACATATGCAGCAATGGTCAGCGCAGTAGATGATGGTGTTGGAAATATTATTAATAAACTAAAGGAAAAAGGTATATATGATAATACAATTATTTATTTTCTTTCAGATAATGGAGGAAGATTGAGAGGAGATTCGGACAATGGTGAATTGAGAGGTAAAAAAGGTAATTTATTTGAAGGTGGAATTAGAGTGCCGTTTGCAATGCAATGGCCAAAAGAGATTAAAGGTGGGCAGGTATTTGATAGTCCAATAATTTCGCTTGATATTTTTGCAACATTAAAGGAATTAACATCGCCAGAAATTAAACCTAAAAATGAATTGCACGGAGTAAATCTTATCCCTTTCTTAAAAGGTGATAATAAAAATGATCCTCATGAGTTTTTATTTTGGAGAAATAATTTTATGCAAAACGACCCAAAATTAAGAATTGAAGGATCTGCTGTTAGATCTGGAGACTTCAAGTTTATTAAAAATAAAGAAACTGATGCATTGTATAATCTTAGAGATGAAATTTCAGAGCAAACNAATCTTAAATCTNAAAAAAACAATATTTATGATAGTTTAAATTTTAAATTTAAAAAATGGTCAAGTANATTAATGGATCCAATGTTTTATGGTTTANTGGCTAATGATGAATACAATAAATTAAATCCCGATAGATTTACTTACTAGTTGTTTAAATTTCTAAGTAAATTATTTTTTAATCTTCCACTTAGTTTATTTTGATTAATTAAAAAAATCAGGCTATCAACAAATTTTTGGTTGTATTTTGGGTTTTTTTCTGATGGAATTGGCGCGTTGTTATCTGATCTCCAATTTTCTAAATCATCATAAAGTCTATTAGTTATTTCTTCATTAATCTTACTTAAATCTTTAGATTCACTGACATCTTCAGAAAGATTGTATAGTTCTAATTCATTGTCTTCAAAATAGTGATGAAGTTTCCAATCTCCGTTAATTATAACAGAACCTGGTCTAGTTCTAAATAAAGGATCTTTACCATCATCTTTTTGAACATTATATGCCTCTAAATAGACAGGGAAATGAAAAAATAAAGATCTGTCTTTTAATTTTTTTCCATTAAAGATTGGGTTTAAGTCTAAACCATCAAGTTTCAAGTTTTTATTTTTGTAACCTATTATTTTTTTGATTGTTGGGTAAAAATCAATATTACTAACTCTTTCAAATGATTTTTTACCTGCTTCTAATTTTCCTTTCCATGAAAAAATTAATGGAACTCTAATTCCTCCTTCATAGTAAGAACCTTTTCCAGCCTTTAATGGAAATTGATTAGATATAGCTCTTATTCCTCCATTATCGGAAGTAAAAATAATTAGAGTATTTTCTTCTAAATCTAATTCTTCAATTTTAGCTAAAACTTTTCCAATGTTTTCATCTAATGAACGTATCATTCCAGCGTAATCTGGTCTATTATGGTTTTCATCTGAAGATTTATTTTTAAAATAATTGGAATATTCTTTTTTTGACTGTATTGGAGTGTGAACTGAATGATAAGACAAGTGTAAAAAGAATCTTTCTTCTTTATTATCATCAATAAAATTTATTGCTTCATTGGTTAACCTATCTGTAAGATATTCACCTTTTGGACCACTTTCTAAGTTAGGATTAGTGTAAGGTGAGAAATATCCACCTTTTGGACTTCCAGACTCCCATCCACCAATATTAATATCAAATCCTTGATCTTTTGGATAATACCCTTCATGACCTAAATGCCATTTTCCAATATGGCCGTTGATATAACCTTCAGTTTTAAGCATTTCAGCCATCGTAAAAAACTCTAAATCTAAATTTTCAGTATTTTTTGTTGGAATAATTTTTCGAGTAATATCCAATCCTCTAGCAGACGGACTCACCGTATATATACCATGACTTGGATGATATTTTCCTGTCATCATAGATGCCCTACTAGGAGCACAGTTCGCTGAAGATGCATATCCATTGAAAAATGTAACACCACTTTCAGAAAGGTTATCAATATTAGGTGTTTCATAATATTTGGAACCCATATAAGATAAATCAGTCCAACCTAAATCATCAGCAACAATTAAAATTATATTAGGTTTTTCTATACTTTCTTTATTGCATGAGAAAATAAAAAAAGTTGAAAAAAGTAAATAAATGAGATTTTTCATAAAAGAATTACTCATTATTAGTAAGGTAATTCATTCTTCTATTTACAAGAGCATTTTCTTCTCTTTTAGGTGGTATCCAATTTTCTGAAAAAACCTCTTTTTTTAGATTTAATTTAAAATTAGGATTTTGAGTTTTTACAAGAGCTAATGTGTTTAACATGAGGTTAGCCTCAGATTCTGATTTTGCACTCTTTAAAAGAGAGTTTATTTTAGATTCGCTTACATTAATATTATTTAACAACATAAATTCGACAGCTCTCATTTTTACTAAATTTTCTGAATCATTTTGGAAAATGAAATCAATTTTTTCTGAAAAATTCATTGCCTTTTCACCAAAGCTTGAGCAAACAATTAATCCCCAATATCTAACCCATGGGTTTTCATCATCTAATATTTTTTCAATTTCATTTGATACTTCATCAAAATTTGATAAAGCTAAATTCGAAACAGTTAAAAGCTTTTTAATTTGATCTTTATTTTTTTGACTAAAAGCAGTTACATCAGAAATACCATTTTCAAGAAAGTAGGGTTCTGGAAAGAAACTTAAATCATTTGAGGATATAAGATGATCATTTAAAGTTTTTCGAAGTTCAATTAATATTTCCTGATGTTCATCTGAGTTAGCCAAATTATTCACTTCGTGAGGATCAAGTTCAATATTGTATAGATGTTCGGGCATTCTAGGTTCGAAAAATTGACTTTGTTTATCGTTTAATTTACCTTCATTAAACAAATTATACCATTCTTTGTAGGCAAGCATTTTGTATCTGTAAAAGTTATATAATCCATCAATATTAAATGGTTGAAAGTTTCTTATATATTTATATTTCCCTTTTCTCACTGATCTAACCAGATCGTATTTTTCATCAAATCTATCAGCATAACCAAAAGTTATTTCTTGATTTTCTATTATTTTTTTCGAAGTTTTTTTACCCATAAAAGGAGTACCATCTAAATTACTTGGAATCTCAATTCCTGCAAGGGATAAAACTGTTGGAACTAGATCTACAAAATCAACAAATGCCGATGTTCTGGAGCTTTTTTTAAATGGAGATAATTTTTTGTAATTATCTGGAATTCTAACAACCATTGGAACGTGCAGACCACTTTCATAAATATAGCCTTTGCTTCTCGGCAAGACTCCACCGTGATCACCAAAATAAAAAATGAATGTATTTTCAAGTAATCCTTGTGATTCTAAATCGTCAATAAACTCTCCAATTAGTTTATCTACATCACGATGATGTGAGTGAAGTAATGATTGAGTATATCTAAATGTTGGAGTGTCTGGATGATAAGGAAACGGGATAATGCTATCTAATTCATTACTTTTTAATCCTTCTTCTAATTGTTTCTTATTGAAATGAAGTTTACCCTCATGAGTATTATGAAAATTTTGAACATGAAAAAAAGGTTGACCNTCATTTCTGTTTTTATAACTGGCTTTATTTGAAGACTCNTTCCATATTTTACCTTCTTTTANAAAATTGTAATCTTCTTTAGAATTATTGGTTGTNTAATANCCNTTTTTCTTCAGATATACNGGTAATGGATTAATNTCAGTAGGTAATTTTACTTTCTGCATTTTTCTGTGATATTGCGTGCCAATACTTGGTGCATAAACACCAGTAATTAATGTAGTTCTTGCCACTGAGCAAACTGGTGCATTAGAAAATGCATTATTAAATACTACACCATCTTTAGCTAAACTATTTATAGTTGGCATATCAGCTCCACCTTTAGTGTACAAATTCATATAGTGTATGGAATTATCCTCAGTTGTTATCCATACAATATTGGGCTTATCATGTATATTGTCATTACATGAATTGAGTAAAAAAATAATTATTAAAAGAATATAATTTCTCATAGTTTTTACCAAAATAAAGCATAAAGTAATGCTGTTATAAGCATAACAGAAAATGCAGCAACATTAAATGTTTTATCCGTTTCAAAAAGCTTTTTAGACAGTGTAATACCTTTTGGATCATCACCTTTATTTTCTAAGTTGCTAATAACATAGATTACTAATAAAGTTCCAAGACATGTTAGCATCATTTGATGCATAAACGGTAGATTCACAAAAAATATAGAATCACTCCATCCATTAGGTGCAACTTTAAAATACATCGCAATCGGAATTGATGAAATAACACCCCAAATAGATGCGTTATTTGTTGCTTTTTTATAGAAAAGACCCATTAGAAATACTGCAAGAATTCCCGGGCTAACAACTCCAGTATACTCTTGAATAAATTGGAAAACCTGACCTAAACTTCCGAGTTTTGGTGCTATTAATGTTGCAATTATCAAAGCGATTAGTCCAGTCAATCTTCCCACTTGAACCATTTTTACATCATCAGCTTTTTTATTTATTAATGATTTATAAATATCCATAGTAAAAATTGTTGAGGTAGAGTTTACCATAGAAGCCAAAGATGATACAATTGCAGCAGCTAATGCTGCCAAAATCAATCCTTTAAGACCTACTGGAATATAATTTTTAATTAGCCAAGGAGCTGCATTATCATTAGCTACATTTCCAGATGTTCCTAAGAAACCTTCACTTCCTAGAAGGTCCATGTTTAATGATCCAGTTGCTGGATCAACATTCATTACATATGCAATAATACCAGGTAAAACAACAATTACAGGTATTATTAATTTTAGAAAAGCAGCAAATGCAATTCCTTTTTGTCCTTCCTTCAAACTTTTTGCTGCCAGTGTTCTTTGAATTATATATTGATTGAAGCCCCAATAATAAAGATTCGCAACCCACATCCCTCCAATTAAAACAGCTAATCCTGGTAAATCCCACCAAGCATCTCTACCGTTAGGTGTTATGATTTCTCCTTTTGATAATATCATTGAAAAACGTTCGGGAGCAGTATTATATACATGGACTAGTCCATCTATAAAATTACCACTATCTGTAACGTTTGAAAGAGCAAAATA
>NZOB01000038.1 GCA_002693085.1 Flavobacteriaceae bacterium
CTCAGTTGGTTCAGAGCACTTGGTTTACACCCAAGGGGTCGGGGGTTCGAATCCCTCAGCGCCCACATTTTTAACCTCAACTTTAGTTGGGGTTTTTTTATTTATAATTAGAAATATAATAGTCTTCCCTCTCTTTTTTTAACATTCCAATAGTTTCATCCAAAAATTTATTTCTATCATTTCGAGTTTTAAAAACCCATATACAAATAGAATCTCGACTATGATAAATAGCCTTTAATTCATCATCAATTTCACATATTTCTTTTGGAATTTTAGTTTTTATACAAATCATTTTATAATAACTTAAGGTTCAATTTCTTATATTAATAACTGTATGTTGAAGTTACTTAAAAATATTACTATCTACATATTGGGCTTATTGTATATAATAATAGGAATCCGTCATTTTACAAATCCTGATTTTTTTAAAATTATAATGCCACCTTACTTGCCATTTCATGACTTCTTTGTATACAGCTCTGGTTTTTTTGAAATTTTATTTGGTTTTATGATATTATTAAAAAAATTTAGGAGTGTTGGAGCTTTGGGTATTTTTTTTCTTCTGATTTTAGTTTTTCCAGCAAATATCTATTTATATCAATCATCCAATGCACAAGAAATATTATCCATTACAAAAATGGATGCTTTGATTAGGTTACCATTTCAAATCCCACTATTGATTTTAGCTTATTGGCATTCTAAAGATTTTAATTCAAGATTTTTTAATATATTTTGTTTAATAATTTTTATACCAACTATTATTTATTTTTTAACTCTTTAAAATTGTATAAGATGAATAGAATAATATCAATATTTCTAATGTTAATTAGTTTGAATCTTTTTTCACAAAGAAATGTGATTAACGTTGATTCAATTATTAAAACTGACAATTATAATGTTATCAAAAATTTAAAATATGGAGAAGGTGAAAGAAATGTTTTAGATCTTTGGATTGCTGACGAAAAAGTAAACTCTCCTCTTATAATTTATATTCATGGTGGTGGTTTTTCCTCTGGAAATAAAGAATCAGCTTATAGAAAAAACAGTTTCAATAGAATAAAAAAATTTATTGATAATGGAATTTCTTTTGCTACTATTAATTATAGATTTAGAAATAATGAAGATGGTATTATTACTAGCCTAAATGATGCAAAAAGAGCCTTACAATTTCTTCGATTTAATAGTGATAAGTATAGTTTAGATAAATCAAAAATTGGAGTGATGGGAAGTTCTGCTGGTGCTACGTCCTCAATGTGGATAGGTTTTTTTGATGATATGGCCGATATCAATAGCAATGATCCAATCGAAAGAGAGTCTACAAAAGTTTCATTGATTGTTGGTATTGCAGCAGCTCATACCATGGATTTGAATAGATGGAAAGAAATGGCAAATATTGAACAAAGTTATATGGATGAATTGACATTACAATTCATGGGTAAATTGGACAGAGATAAATGGATGAAAAAAACATTTGATAAAGATTATATTTCAAAAATTGATTTTTTTGATCAGATGGATAAAAATGATCCTCCTTTTTTTATTGTTAACTATGGAAAGAATACAAAACCAAAAAACATAGCAGATTTTCATCATCATCCTCTACATGCTAAAGAACTTAAGAAGAAAGCGGATTTATTAAATATTAAAAATGTTATTTATGCCACTGGTATTGGTATAATTGATAAGTCAAGACAAGGTTTAGTTGATTTTATTGTAGAAAATCTTAAATAATTATTTTTTCTTTACAATACCTAGAAACATAGGAACTGACTTTTGATAATCTGCATATTTGCTGTATTTTTTTGAACTAATTTCTTCACTAAACTTTGCGCTATTAAAAAATAAAATAACCAATAAAACACATCCAATAATTGACCAATTTAAAATTAGTCCAGTTGCAGAGACAGAAAACATATAAAAAGTTATCCAAATTAATTGTTCACTGGCAAAATTTGGGTGTCTTGAATAAGCCCACAACCCATTTGAAATAAACCCATCCTTATACATTCCCTCCAAATTTTCTCCGTTTCTTAATCTTCTATATTTTTCTGATTGAAAGTTATATTGTTGCTGATCAGCAATTGTTTCAGTTATAATGAATAAAAGCATGAGAAAAGAAATAATATAATCACTGTAATTAATTGAATTTTCAGATCCTTGCCAAGCTGCTAGAATTGGCAATGAAAAAAGAAAGATCAATCCCATTTGATAGAAACAAATAAATAATAGATTAAATAAGGACCAATTTAAGTTAGATCTAAATAATGAAATGGATTTCCTTACTTCTTTCCATCGATAATCTTCTTCACCCTTCCAAAAATAAATACTGTATCCACCTCTTCTTGAAAAGTTGTATGTTAGTCTAAGTCCCCATATGGTAACTAGAACAGACATTAATATCATACGGGGATTAAAGTTTGACGAAAGAGTAAAATACCAAACAACAAAAATTGGAACTAAACTCCAAACTTTATCTATTTGACTATAGTTTTTCGTTAATTCTCCAGTTATGAAGCAAACTGATGATACAATTAGGTAGGATTTAAATATAAATTTAATACTGCTAATCTGACCTTGATTAAAGTTAAAATCAAAAATATCACCGTAAAATGATAGATATAATATTAAAATAAAAGTTGATATTATTATNAATATTTTTTTAATCATAAATTGAATTTAATTAATAATTTTTAAATTGTATTATATAAGTATATTTAGTACATATTTA
Source organism: Flavobacteriaceae bacterium (assembly GCA_002693085.1). Next base: position 2,729 of record NZOB01000038.1, read on the forward strand.
TGGCAAAAAATTGTTCTAATAAATCTTTAAACGAATTTATACCTACTCTTGAGAATACCTGGGATGANAAAAAAGCTCTTTTAGTTGCAAGGCGGCTCGAATTTGGAGTCAATAAAAATGATCTTTCCAATTACTTAAATTATACACCTTCTGAATTAATTGATAAAATTATTGATGATGCAATTAATCTTGATGTGTCACCGGATCCAGGTTGGAGAGATTGGAATTCAACTGATTTTAATAATTCTGGTAAAAATAGAGGAGCCTATTTCAGAGATCATCAGAGATTAGTTTTTAAAGATTTATTGACTAATGGATTTAGAGAAAGATTAACAGTTTTTTGGAGCAACCATTTTGTAACTGAATATTTTATGTATAATCATCCAGCTTATACTTTCAGGTATTATAATAATATACAACAAAATGTACTTGGGAATTTTAAGGAATTTGTTAGGATTATTGGATTAGATGACGCTATGTTGATGTATTTGAATGGATATGAGAATAAAAATTCAGCACCTAATGAAAACTATTCCAGAGAATTATTTGAACTTTTTACATTAGGAGAAGGTAATGGATACACACAAGAAGATATTACAGAAACCGCTAGAGCTCTTACTGGNTACAATTCAAGGACTAACCAAGGACCAATTTCATTTAATGAGAAGTGGTATGATGATGGAGAAAAAACAATTTTTGGAAGAACTGGTAACTGGAATTACGATGATGTTATTGATATTCTCTTTGAAGAAAAAAAAGAAATTATTGGAAATTTTATTTGTACTAAACTTTATAAATATTTTATTAGCCCCAATGTTNATGANGATATAGTTTCAGAATTGTCAACTTTTTTTATTGAAAATGATTTTTCACTGGATTTGCTTTATAGAAAAATGTTTAAAAGTGAACATTTTTTTGACACTTTTAATAGTAATGTTTTAATAAAAAGTCCAATAGATTTGTTATGTAATTTATTTATACAACTTAATCTAGAAGTTCCTGAAAACTTTAATCTTGATAATTATTTTATTTACAAGTCAAGAGATATGGGACAAGAGATTCTAAATCCCGTTGATGTTGCTGGATGGCAGGGTAATCATGATTGGATTTCAACGGGAAGTTTACCAATGAGATGGGACTTTCTTGACGATATTTTATGGAAATTTTGGCAGAAAGATAAAAATCAGTATCAAAAATATTTAAAGGAAATTATTGGTGATAATGATACTAATCCAGAAAGTATTGTAAAAAAAGTTATTGACTTTATGTTTTGTGAGTATGTTATAAAACAGGAAGACTTAATTGATGCTATTGAAGTTTTTAAATCTGATGTACCAGATATATATTACGAAGATGGTACATGGACAATTAATGATGATTCCGTTCCACTTCAAACTTATCGTTTAGTTGGATTTCTAATCAAATTACCAGAATATCAATTAAAATGAGTGATAATTATTTAAATTCTGATAAACATAAAAAAGAACATTCTCATTGGGATAGAAGAGGTTTCTTAAAAGTATTGGGAATTGCTGGAGCAGGATCTATTTCATTAGCAAACTCTCACCTATCAGTAATTAATTCAAATTTTATTTCTAATGCACTGGGTAATTCAGTTTCAGATAGAGTTTTAGTAATGGTTAGATTAAAAGGTGGTAATGATGGATTAAATACAATTATTCCTGTTTATGATTACGACAACTATATATCAAAGAGACCATCAATACATATTCCAAAAAATGAATTAATTAAACTCAATGATGATTTTTCAATTCCAAGCCACATGAATGCTATCAATCCATTTTGGAATGATGGTAAGATGAAAATTGTACATGGTGTTGGATATGAAAATCAAAATCTCTCACACTTTACATCCTCAGATATTTGGGCAACAGGAACCAGAAATAAGTCAGAAATGTCAACTGGATGGCTTGGTAGATATTACGATGAAAAATATTTTGATTATACAACTAATCCACCTGATAAACCCGTTGCTATTCAAATTGGTAGTAACTCAAATATGATTTTTAGAGGTGATCAAAGATCATATGCTTTTGCTGTAGCTAATGAAAGAAGACTTGAAAAAGTAGCTGAAAGAGGAGAGTTTTTTTCAACTGAAAACTTACCAGATTGTACTCATGGTGATCAGGTTGAATTTTTAAGAAGAGTATCTAATACAACATATGATTATGCAGAGGTTATAAGTGAAGCATTTAATAAATCTAATGATTTTGAGAATTATACAGATTCCAATTTAGATAAGCAACTCAGACTTGTTTCAAGATTAATAAAAGGAGGTTTAGGATCTAAAATTTATATGGTTACTTTAGGCGGTTTTGATACTCACGGTAACCAGCCATTAACTCATCAAGCTTTATTGACTCAATTATCCGATTCAATAAAAGTATTTTATGATGATTTAAATTATGATGGTTTTGATTCTAAAGTGTTAACTATGACTTTTTCTGAATTTGGAAGAAGAGTAAATGAGAATGGTTCAGAGGGTACTGATCACGGTTCATCGGCACCAATCATGCTTTTTGGACCTGCTCTAAGAGGTAGTGGTTTTGTTGGTGATCATCCAAGTCTAACAAATCTAGATCGAAGAGGAAATATGCAGCACAGTATTGATTTTAGATCAATTTATCAAACAATCTTGTCGGAATGGCTATGTGGGGATTCAAATTATATTAATAAAGCTATGCTTGGTGAAGAATATGATGTGTTAGGTTTAGGTTTTTCTTGTAATGATAAAGATATTATTGATTATGATTCATTATTAAATTATCATTATCCTATATATTTAAATTATAATAAGAGAGTAGACTTAAATTTAAGATTAAANCAAGATCANAATATTAGTATTAATGTTTTTGATATTCTAGGGAGACATGTTTCAACAATATTTAATGGTAATCTTAGCAGAGGAGAACACAATTTTATGCTAAGCGAAAATCAATTTAAAAAGTTNTCCAGTGGACAATATTTTTATTCGATTAAAATATCTGGAGGTAAAACTCTAAGTAAATCTTTTGTAGTTAAATAGATGTAAAAATCTTCTCCATCTTTTCATTTTCCTCATCAGCAAGATCTTTATCTACTAAAATTCTTCCACTATGTTCATCAGTAATGAATTTCTTTCTGGATGCAATGTCAAGTTGAACTTGAGGGGGAATAACAAAAAATGATCCAGCAGAGGCACCTCTTTCAACAGGGACAACAGCTAATCCATTCTTTACACTTGATCTAATTTTTAAATAAGATCTTAATAAAGATTCATCAATTTTTGACTGAAATTCATCTGATTTTTTCAAAAGCTCAGCTTCTTCCTTTTCAGTTTCTTTCATTATTGCNTCCAACTCATTTTTTTTGTGATCTAGGTGAGTATTTCTCTCTTCTTTTGTTTGGATAGTTTCTTCTAATTTTTCTTTTTTAAGCTCTATTTGAGCTTTTAATTCATTTATTTGTTTTTCTGAATATTCAATTTCTAATTCTTGATATTCAATTTCTTTACTTAATGACTCAAATGCTCTATTATTTCTAACATTTTTCTGTTGGTCATTATACTTTTTTATTAATGCTTTAGATTCTTCAATTTTGTTGAGTTTTTCCTTGATCTCATTTTCAAATCCATCAAGTTCAGCTTGAATTTTTTCAAGTCTTACATCTAAACCNGAAACCTCATCTTCTAAATCTTCAACTTCTAAAGGNAATTCACCTCTCACACTTCTAAGTTTGTCAATTCTTGAATCAATTAATTGTAAATCATATAATGCTCTTAATCTTTCTTCTACTGAGTACTCAACTTTTTTTGCCATATCTAAAAATAATTAACAGGGTTTGTATTTGTTTTNGCAATAATGCACGCAAACTTAGGAATTTTTTTCTTAAGATAATTGAAAATCAACTCTTTTGTAAANTTCTCACTTTCATAATGACCAATATCAATCAAAAGTATTTGATTATTTGCTTTAAAAAAATCATGATATTTTAGATCCGAAGTTATAAAACAATCTATTTTTTTTTCAATTGCCTTTTCAATTCCAAAACTTCCAGAACCACCCAAAACTGCAATACTTTTCACTGATTTATTTAAAAANTTACTATGTCTAATAAATGACAATTTCATATTGGATTTAATATAATCTATGAAAGATTTTTCATCGTAGGATTTCTTAAGATCACCAAACATTCCCATTCCAATACCTTCAATTAATTCATTAGGTATTAAAAAATTTAAATTTTCAAGTTTTAATTTTTTACAAATCTGATAATTAACTCCTGTTGGATTATTATCAAGGTTAGTATGAATTGCGTAAATATTAATATTATTATTTATTGCTTTGATTATTAATTTTTGAACTCTTCCTTGTGTATTGATTGCCTTTAAGGGTTCAAAGATTAAAGGATGAAATGTAATTATTAGGTTACATTCATTTCTAATAGCTTCATCTATAACTTCATCTGTCGTATCTAGAGTGATTATGGCTTTATTTATCTTGCTTTCAAAATCACCAATAATTAATCCAACATTATCAAAATCTTCTGCATGTTCTTTTGGAGCCCAATTTTCTAGTACATTAATTATTTCGGTTAATTTCATTATAATTTATTATCAAATATAATTTATATTTTCGTCTAATGTCTTTGCTGAGAAAATTGCTTTTTCCGCTTTCACTTTTGTTTAAATTTATTCAAGAAGTACGTAATTTACTTTATGATTTAAATATCATAGCTAATACCAAGTTTAACATACCAACAATAAGTGTTGGTAATTTGTCTATGGGAGGAACTGGTAAAACTCCCATGGTTGAGTATTTGTTATCAAACCTATTAATCAAATATAAAATTGGAATCCTTAGTAGAGGNTATAAAAGAAAATCAAATGGNTTTTTGAAGCTAAATGAATATTCAGATATTAGTGTGGTTGGTGATGAACCTTTTATAATACAAAAAACTTTCCCTGATAGTAATGTTTATGTTTGTGAGGATAGAGTTACTGGAATANAAAATATTTTAAAAAATGATGAACTAGATTTTATAATTCTCGATGATGCATTTCAACATAGAAAACTTAAAACAACTCTTAATATAATGTTATCAAGTTTCTCAAAACCTTTTTATAATGATTATATTTTTCCTGTTGGTGATTTAAGAGAATCTAGATTGTCATATAAAAGAGCTAATATTATTATTATAACTAAATGTCCAGCTAANTTGANTCAAAATGAAATGAANGATATTAAGTTAAAAATAAATCCATTAGAAGATCAAAAAATATTCTTTACTACTATCTNATATAAAGACATATTATTTGGGAATAAATCANTAAACATTAATTCAATAATTAATAAAGAAATACTTCTTGTAACAGGTATTGCAGAAACTGATAGTATTATTAGATATTTAAATAGTAGAAGCATCAAATTCAAGCATCTAGAATATTCAGATCATCATCACTACTCTAATAATGATATAAATAATATCTTAAAACTTTCTAGAAACTCTTTAGTANTAACTACTAAAAAAGATTATTATAAATTAAAAGATAATATTAANAACNTACTTTATTTAGATATTGAAACAAGATTTTTGAAAAATGAAGATCAATTTTTGAAGGAGGTATATAAAATTTTAAATTAATGTATATGTTTTTGAGCCTTATAAGACGACCTAACTAAAGGCCCACTTTCAACATGAATAAATCCTAGATCAAGAGCAATTGTTTCGTATTTTTTAAATATTTCTGGATTTATAAAATTTTTAACTTGTAAATGTTTTTTAGATGGTTGTAGATATTGACCAATTGTTAATACATCAACATTAGCATTTCTTAGATCGTGAATGGTTTTTATGACCTCATCTTCTCTTTCACCAAAACCAAGCATTAGACCTGATTTTGTTCTATTAACTCCATTGGCTTTCAAATATTTAAGNACATCCAAGCTTCTTGAGTATCTAGCTTGAATTCTAACCTCTCTTGTTAATCTTTCAACTGTTTCGATGTTGTGTGAAATAACTTCAGGCTTAACTGCAATAATTCTATCTAAATGTTTTTCNATTCCNTGNAAATCTGGAATTAANGTTTCTAAAGTAATNCCAGGATTGAGTCTTCTGATACTTTTAATTGTTTCAGCCCATATAATAGACCCCATGTCTGTTAAATCATCTCTATCAACAGATGTAATGACAGCATGTTTAATATTCATAATTTGAATGGACTTTGCCACTTTTTCTGGCTCTTCCCAATCAACAGAATCTGGTCTTCCAGTTTTAACTCCACAAAATCCACAAGATCTGGTACAAATATTTCCCAAAATCATGAAAGTTGCAGTACCTTCTCCCCAACATTCACCCATATTAGGACAACTACCAGAGGAACAAATTGTATTTAATTTATATTTATCAACAAGTGATCTTAAGTTTGAGTATTTTTTTCCTACAGGTAACTTTACTCTAATCCAATTCGGCTTTTTTTTGAAGGATTGAATTGAATTTAAGCTTTCAGTTTTTTTTGAAGATTTTNNGCTTTTTAANACTTGAGTTTCCAATTCAAAAATTATAACAACAAATATACCATTATATAATTATATTATATCAATGTTATATACCAAATAGAAAAAAATAATAAAAATATAATTCCAGAGATAGAATATACTTTCATCCATTTTGATAGCCTATGTTTTTTTGGCATTAAATCACTTGATACTAGTGTATAGTTTATGATTGCATATAGTGGTGCTGTAATAAAAGATAATACAGTTGCAATTTTCACAAGACCACCCATTTCAGACATAAAAAAAATAAAAATTAAAATTGTTCCTACTGATAATATGGCTATCCAACTATTGTAATCATTGAATTTATTAAATTTTAATAGATCCAGTGTTTTACTCATTGCTCGTGGTGAAGCATCCAAGCAAGTAATGGTTGTACTAAACATAGTAGTAAAAGCAGCGATTGCAATAAATACCATCATATTTTCACCAAGATTTGATGTATATAAATTAATGAGCTGTGAAGCAAAAACACCACCAGAGTCAGAAAACTTTTCACCTGATTGGTACATAACATAAGCNCCTAATCCAACAAAACATAGGCCTAAAAAAACAGTAGTTAAATAACCTACATTAAAATCAAATTTTGCTGTTTTAAAATCAATNTTTTTTTCAATTTTCATTTTTTCTTTAGTCCAAATTGATTGCCAAATTGATATATCTAAAGGTCCTGGCATCCAACCCATGAATGCTGCCAAAAAAACAATACCTTCAATATTATCAGGTATAATTTGATTGAAGTTTAAAATTGATTCATAATTAAAAGATGCTGATACTAGAGCAATTATAGTTGATACACCTAAAACTATAATAATAAACTTCATTAAATTATCGAGAAGTTTATATTTACCAATCATCAATAACAGAAATGAAAAAACAACTATAATTATAGCCCAATATGTTATATTTTCGGTAATTCCAAACAATTCCATTGCAAGTCCAGCTGTTACAATTGTTACAGCTGCCTGAATTGTAAATATTGTGACAAGTGATAGAATTAGATAAATTATTAAAACAGTCTTATTTATTTTTAAATATCCATCTAGTAGTGTTTCTCCAGTAGCATGGGTGTATTTGGTGCCAAAAAAGAAAAAAGGATATTTAAAAAAATTACAAAGAAGGAGTGCCCAAAGTAGTCCAAAACCAAATTCTGCACCAGCTTTTGTGGANTGAACTAAATGAGATACACCAATTGCTGCACCTGCAAAAAGTAACCCTGGACCAAGTTTTTTAATAAAATTTATCATTTTAATTCTAANATATCACTTAAAATTCTCTTAGCTCTATAAATTTTTATTTTCACTGTATTAATNGGCTGATCAATTTTTTTTGAAATTTGATTAATTGATAANTCCTCAATGTATTTTAGTTTTAATATTTCTCTATACATAGGTTTCAATTCATCAATCTTTTCATTTAAGTGATTATATCTTTCTTTGTTTATTAGTTCTTCTTCAGGATTTGAGTTTTCTTTAAAGCTCTCTTTTTTTATATTTTCAATATTTTCAAATCTTATTTTATTTTTTCTCAAATAATCATTTAATTGATTTTTAGCAATCGAAATTATCCAAGTTTTAAATTTATATTTTTCATTAAAAAGATCAATTTTTTCAAATGCTTTTGAAAATGATTGGATTGCAATTTCCTCTGATAAAAAGTCATCATTAGTTTTTTTTAANAGANATTTAAAAACATAATCCCAATTACTATTTAATAAATCATCAAATGATAAATTAGNTTTTTTCAAAATGGATAAAATTAATTTAGATTTACTGAAGATTTTTTACATTCGTTTTCTTCAGGNAGTTTACCGCANATTCCACAGGGTTTGCTTTCGTCATTTAAAAATGGGTTATTACTAGCACATGTTCCAGAAAATTTTCCATCTTTCTTNANNATTATCTTAATTGAAATTCCTATAAANGCAGTTGCTAGTAATACTATAGTTATAATATAAATTTCCATTTTAAATAATATTNACTTCCTCTTCCAGCAAGATATCAAATTTTTTTAGAACACTTTCTTTTATTTTTTGAGAGAATTTATAGATATCAATACCTTGTGCTTCACCTAAATTTACAATTACCAATGATTGATTGTTGTGGACGCTTACATTATTAAACTTTATTTTTTTAAATCCACATGTTTCAATCAACCAAGCAGCTGNAATTTTTACTTTGTTTGAATTAGAATTAAAGTATGGAATNTCTTCATAATCAAATTTTAATTTCTTAAATTTTTCTTTATTGATTAGAGGATTCTTAAAAAAACTTCCGGCATTTCCTATTACTTTGTAATCTGGGAGTTTAGATTCTCTTATTTCTTTTATAATATTAGCTATATCAATTATTGATGGATTTAAAATATTATTCTTCTTCAATGCAGATTTCACTGATTCATAATCTGAAAAAATTGAATGATTATTTTTTTTCAAGACAAAATTAACTTTAGTNATAGCAAATAAATTTTTTAATTTTTTCTTAAAAATAGAGGAACGGTATGTAAAGTTACACTCAGAATTAGTAAACGTTTTCTCCAGAAGATTTTGTATATAAATACCTTCACANCTAACTATTACATCTTTAACTTCTTTTCCATANGCACCAATGTTTTGAATAGGAGCACTACCAACATTTCCAGGTATTGAAACTAAATTTTCAACACCACCAAAATTATTATCTAAACACCACCATACAAATTGATCCCAATTTACACCAGCGCCAACTGAAACATATACCTCATTTTCGGTTTCATTATATATTTCTATGCCTTGTATTTGTATTTTGAGAATGGGTTTTTCAATATATCTACTCTTTAAAAGCATGTTTGTTCCTCCACCAAGAATAATGATTTCTTTTTCTCTTATTTTTAAATCTAACTTTGAAAAATCTTCAAGTGAATTTATNTAGAATAGATTAGAGGCAAATGATTCAACTCCAAAGGAATTAAGATCTTTTAATGAATGTTTCAAACTATTTTTATTTTTCTTCTTGTTCTTCTTCTTCTTCTTCTTCTTCAAGAACTTCGCCTTTAATTCTCAATATTACATTGGAATTACTAGCATTCGAATTAATAGTNACTGCCTTCATAAAAATACCAACTCTTTTGGTATCATATTCAACTTCGATTTCACCAGATTCACCTGGTTGAATAGGTTTATCAGGTCTTTTAGGAACTGTACACCCACAAGATGATGAAATTCTATTAAAAACTAGAGGTGCGTTGCCGATATTTGTAAACTTAAATGTTCTTTTTCCATCAGAATCAAATTCAATTTCACCATAATCAATTAGTTTTTCTTCAAATTTAATTTTAGCTTGTTTTTCTTGACTAAAAGAAAAAGCAAAAATGAAAAGAGATAGAATGGATATAAATTTTAATTGCATAACTAACTTATAATTACTAAAATTAATTATTTAATATTCTTATACAAAAAAATAGGTTCTCTTTTAAATATCTATTGAGTTACTTACTTTTGCCTAAATACATTAATGAGTACTGAAAAAACTTACAGCCCTAAAGATGTTGAGCTAAAATGGCTTGATAAATGGAAGACTAATAACAATTACTCCTCTAGTCCTAATGATAAAAGTCCTTATACAATAGTAATCCCTCCACCTAATGTTACTGGAATTTTACATATGGGTCACATGTTGAATAATACAATTCAAGATATATTAATTAGAAAAGCAAGATTAGATGGGTTNAATGCTTGTTGGGTGCCAGGTACTGATCATGCATCAATAGCAACTGAAGCAAAGGTTGTTAATATGNTAAAAGAAAAAAATATCAATAAACATGAAATTTCAAGAGCAGAATTTATTGATCACGCCTGGGATTGGACTAATAAACATGGCGGTATTATCATAGATCAGTTAAAAAGAATTGGATGTTCATGTGATTGGGATAGAACTAAATTTACTCTTGATGATGATCTGTCTGAATCTGTAATTGATATGTTCATTAAATTNTATAATGACGGATACGTNTANAGAGANAAAAAAATAGTTAATTGGGACCCTGAAGCTCGNACAACTCTTTCAAATGAAGAAGTTATATATNTTGAAAAAGAATCAAAATTATATTTTCTAAAATATAAAATTGAAAATTCTGAAGAATATATAATTGTAGCAACAACAAGACCAGAAACTATTTTNGGTGATACCGCTGTTGCTATTAATCCAAAAGACAAAAGATATAAAAAATTNAAGGGTAAAAATTTAGTAGTTCCTATTGTAAATAGAGTAATACCCGTAGTTTTTGATGAATTAGTTGAAAAAGATTTTGGAACAGGATGTCTNAAAGTTACACCTGCCCATAGCGAGAAGGACTTTAAAATTGGATTAAAACACAAATTAGATATAATTGATATTTTCAATGATGATGCTACATTAAATAAAAATGGACTTCATTATGATNGATTAGATAGGTTTGTNGTAAGAAAAAAAATTCTTATTGAATTAGAAGAAAATAATCAATTAATAGAAATTAAAAAATATAAAAATAAAGTTTCAATTTCTGAAAGAACTTCTTGNATTGTTGAGCCAAAATTATCAACTCAATGGTTTTTGAAAATGCAATCTCTGTCCAAACCAGCACTTGATGCTGTGATGAATAATGATATTAAATTTTACCCAAAAAAATATGTAAATACATATAAACATTGGATGGAAAATGTAAGAGACTGGAATATTTCAAGGCAATTATATTGGGGNCACAGAATNCCTGTATTTTATTCAGATGAAAATANATCAAAATTTGTTGTTGCAAAGTCAAAAAATGAAGCTGTTNCTAAGTTTAATGAAATGGGAGTTAATACAGAAAACTCAAAAATTTTTCAAGAAAATGATGTTCTTGATACATGGTTTTCATCATGGTTATGGCCTATAAGTGTTTTTGATGGTGTAAGAAATCCAAATAACGATGATATTTCTTATTATTATCCTACATCAACTATAGTTACTGGTCCTGATATAATATTTTTCTGGATTGCTAGGATGGTTGTAAGTGGTTTATATTTAAGAAATAANAAGCCCTTTGAAAATGTTTATTTTACAGGAATAGTAAGAGATAATAAAGGAAGAAAAATGTCAAAGCANCTTGGTAATTCGCCTGATCCTATAGAATTAATTGAAAAATATGGTGCTGATAGTGTTAGAATAGGATTGCTGTTTTCTGCTCCTGCCGGAAATGATTTACTGTTTGACGAATCATTGTGTGTTCAAGGAAGAAATTTTACAAATAAAATATGGAATGCTTTCAGATTATTTGAAAGTTTTAAAGTTTCTAANAAATTAAAACAAAATGATAGAACTCTTGTGGCAATAAAATGGTTTGAATCAAAGTTTAATTTAAAATTAAATGAAATTGATTTTTGTTTTAAAAATTTCAAAATATCAGAATCATTAATGATAATATATAANTTAGTTTGGGATGACTTTTGTTCTGTTTTTCTTGAAATAGTTAAGCCAAAATATGGTGAAGAGCTTTCTGAAGAATCGTCGATTATAATAAAATCTTATTTTAATAAAATTTTAGTTTTAATTCATCCTTTCATGCCATTCTTAAGTGAAGAATTGTTTGAAAAAATAAATAATCAAGATATAATTTCAGAGAATTTGAAATGGCCAGAACCTAATGAAATTGACTCAACCCTATTACAGAGTTTTGATGATCTAATTCAGGTTGTTTCTAAAGTTAGAAATTTTAAAAAACAGAANAATCTTGGCTTTAAAGATGAATTNTCGGTTTNTCATCAGAACAAAACTATTAATNAAAGCCTTTCATCTGTCTTTGAAAAACTAACNAATTGTAANTTAATATATAAAGATGTTGAAACTAACGTATCAAGTTCNATAGTTGTTGGAAAATTTAAATATGGTATAGATTTTAATAAAGAGACCTCNGATGATGATATTATTGAACTTAAAAAAGATTTAGAATATAATTTAGGATTCAAGAAAATATTGNAAAAGAAANTATCAAATGAAAAGTTTGTTAATAATGCGCCAGAGAAAGTTATTCAAAATGAAAGAGATAAATTGAATGACGTTTTAAAGAAAATTGATGTTATCAAAGATACACTTGATAAAATATCCTAAGTTGATATAATACTTTCACCTCCTTTTACTTTATCATTTAATTTCACTTTAATATTTGAATCTAGNGGAAGAAAAAGATCAACGCGAGAACCAAATTTTATAAACCCAGCATCTTCACCTTGTTTTATAATTTCATCAACTTTTGCATAATTTACAATTCTCCTTGCAAGAGCTCCAGCGATTTGCCTATAAAGAATATTACCAAATTTTTTAGTATCTAAAACTATAGTTGTTCTCTCATTTTTTTNAGAAGATTTGGGATGCCATGCTACTAAGTATTTTCCTGGATGATATTTACTAAATATTACTTTTCCACAAANAGGATATCTTGTAACATGTACNTTTAAAGGTGACATAAAAATTGAAACTTGTAGCCTTTCATCTTTAAAAAATTCTTTTTCAAATACTTTTTCAATAATTACAATTTTTCCATCTACAGGTGATAAAATATGATCGTTATTAATTATAGTATTCCTTTTGGGATTTCTAAAAAATTGAAGAATTAGAACTAAAAGAGTTAACAATAGTAATTGTATTACAGTTATAATTAAACTATCATCAAAAAAGTACTCTAATAGAATAATATCAATGATTGTAGCTGATAGAAAAAAGATTATAATTTTATGTCCTTCTTTATGAAACATTTAAAAATTTAAAATATTTAAAAAATATAACAGGTAAATAAATGGTGCGGTAAATATAAGACTATCTAATCTATCATATATACCTCCATGACTTTTTAATAAATTTCCACTATCCTTCATTCCAGACTGTCTTTTAAATTTTGACTCAATTAAATCTCCTGCTGAACCAAAAACCGAAACCAAAAACCCAATNACAACAATTTCAATTAAATTTTTATANNCAATAATATATCCAAAAATTAATGAAATNATCATTGAAAAAAATAAACTTGCAACTAAACCTTCTATTGTTTTTTTTGGGGAAATGGATTTCATTAATTTTCTTTTTCCATACTTAATACCAAAGAAATATCCTGCTGAATCTGAAGTCCATACTATGATTAATAAAAAAAGAATATATGTAGGCTCATATGAATTATTTAAAATTGGTAATTGAAATAAAAAAAATAATGATAGTGTGATATGACATAGTAAGAGTAAAAATGAAGGTATTTTTTTAAATCTAAATGATTTATTCATAAGTAGATTGAATAATAAATATATATTAGTCAATATTGAAATACCCAATAAGATATAGCTTAAATTACTGTTGTTGTTTATTAAATATATTAGAAGAAAATATGTTACTATTCCAATTAGTGACTTTATGATTGACAGGTTACATATTCTTGAGAATTCACGAATAACCAAAATAGTTATAATTACACCAAGAACACTAAATGTAGTTGAGTTATAAAAAAGACAAACCAAAAAAATGGATGAATAAATTAATGCTATAAAACTTCTATTTAGAAAATTTGTCATAGTTATAAATCCTCAAGAAGAATTAAATATAGATTCTTAGAGCTTGTCCCATAGGTAAGAAAATTTAATTTTTCATTTTCCTCACAATTAAAATTTTTAATTGAAGTAATATTTGAGGGTAAATTATTTGAGTATTTAATTCTAATACCTTCTAAGCCCTTACTGACTGTCTCAGATAATTGGCTTGTTTTGGCTAAGACAATTATATTACTTGGTATATCTTTTACTTTGTATGATTTAATTTGATTGGCACTTACTAATATGCTTCCATCTTTTGCTACTAAAAATTCACAACTTGTTATTAATAAATTTGAATTTAAATTTGACTTATTACTATCTATACTAAAATCATTAAAAAAATCATTTAAAATTTTTTCATCAAAGCAAAGTATACTTTTTTCATTCCAATCATTTTCTTCTATTATTTTTTGAAAAAAATCAACACATTCTTCTTTGGTTGATGCATATAAAAATTTACCTCCATTATCACTGAAGTTCTTAGTAAATTTTTCTTCAACTAGTTCATCTTTTTTTGGTAAGTATTTATAATCCTCTTCAACTTCTTGCTTTTCATTTTGATTTTTCTTGTTACCAAGAAGGGATTTAAAAAATTTTTTCAATTGGAAAGTTTTGTATAAAGATAAATTATACAAATCAATTAGCAATAGTGTTTAAAAATATTACTTTTTAACTTTTATTTCTTGAAAAGGTCTTTCACCAAAAATCCTAACTAAATCTTCTTTGAAAATAACTTCTTTTTCCAATAGATAATTAGCTAATTCAGTTAGTTTTTTCTTGTGTTTTTTTAGTAATGATATTGCTCTTTTAAATTGGGTTTCAACAATATTTGAAATTTCTTTGTCAATAATTTGTGCAGTTGTATCACTGTATGGTTTTGTGAAACTATAGTCATTTTGACCGCTAGAATCGTAATATGTCAAATTTCCTATTTTATCATTTAATCCATAAACTGTTACCATAGATCTAGCTTGCTTAGTTACTTTTTCTAAATCACTTAGTGCTCCTGTTGAAATTTTATTAAAAATTACTTTTTCTGCGGCTCTCCCACCAAGGGCTGCACACATTTCATCTAATATTTGATCTGTACTAACTATTTGTCTTTCTTCAGGCAAGTACCATGCAGCACCTAAAGATCTTCCTCTAGGAACAATTGTAACCTTTACAAGAGGAGCAGCATGTTCAAGCATCCAACTTACTGTTGCATGACCTGCTTCATGAAATGCAATTGTTTCTTTTTCCTTAGGAGATATAATTTTATTTTTCTTTTCTAAACCACCTACAATTCTATCAACAGCATCTAAAAAATCTTGTCTTCCAACAGATTTTTTAGATTTTCTGGCAGCAATTAGTGCTGCTTCGTTGCATACATTTGCAATATCAGCCCCAGAAAAACCAGGAGTCTGTTTTGCTAAAAACTCAACATCTAAATCTTTGGCTTTTTTTAATGGTTTTAAGTGAACTTCAAATATTTCTTTTCTTTCTCTTACATCTGGAAGATCAACATATATTTGTCTATCAAATCGACCAGCTCTCATTAGTGCTTTATCTAAGACATCAGCACGGTTAGTAGCTGCCATTACAATTACATTAGTGTTAGTCCCAAAGCCATCCATTTCTGTCAAAAGCTGATTTAATGTGTTTTCTCTTTCATCATTGGAACCAGTAATATTACTTTTACCTCTAGCTCTTCCAATTGCATCAATCTCATCTATAAATATAATCGATGGTGACTTTTCTTTAGCTTGTTTAAATAAATCTCTAACCCTAGAGGCTCCAACTCCAACAAACATTTCAACAAAATCAGAACCAGACAATGAGAAAAAAGGCACTTTGGCTTCACCTGCAACTGCCTTAGCAAGTAAAGTTTTTCCAGTACCTGGTAATCCAACTAGTAATGCTCCTTTAGGTATTTTACCACCAAGTTTAGTATACTTTAATGGATTTTTTAAAAAATCTACAATTTCTTTAACTTCCTCTTTAGCACCNTCAAGTCCAGCAACATCTTTAAAAGTNACTTTTACATCATTTTTTTCATCAAATAATCTAGCTTTTGATTTGCCTATACTGAAAATTTGAGAACCACCTCCAGCTCCACCACCAGACATTCTTCTCATGAAAAAAATCCATAGACCTACAAGTATTATCAATGGAAGAAATCCAATTAAAACATCAAGCCATTTACTTTCAATCGTTTTAAANTCATAATTAAANAGAATTCCTTTTGATTCAGCATCCTCTAGTCTTCTTTGAAACAGTTCTAAATCTCCAACCTCGAAAGTGTAGTGAGGTCCAATTAAATTTCTTTGACCNATAAANTTGGTTTTTGCAACATCTCTGTGTATCTCGTTAAGTAATGCATTTTCAGTTAANGTAACTTCTGCAAGTGTTTTATTGATGATTGTTACTTTGGATACTTCACTCGCATTTAAATATTTCTCAAATGTAGAAATGTTAATTTTTTTTGTGTTATTAAAATTATCACTATTACCAACATATGTAAAAATTATAAATATGGAAATAATTAATCCATACATCCAATAAGATGAATTTTTAGGTTGGTTTGGGTTTGTTTTTTTCTTATTCATTTTCGTTTTCTAATCTAATTATTTTTGCATCAGCCCACAACTCTTCNAGATTATAAATATCTCTAAATTCTTTTTTAAATATATGAACTACTACATCAACATAGTCAAGTANCACCCAGTTTTTATTTTCTAAACCTTCAATTTGATAAGGTTTTTCTTTAATATTTTTACTTAATGTTCTCTTAACTGAGTTTGAGATTGCATTAACCTGTGTATTCGACTGACAATCACAAATTACAAAGTATTTACAAACTACATTTTCAAGCTCAGTAAAATCTAAAACACAAATATTTTCACCCTTGACATTTTCAATACCTTTGATAATATTTGTAACAGTAATATCCGTACTTTGCATTAAATTCTTTTACAGATGAAATTAATCAAACTTAATGCCATCGATTCAACTAATGAATATATAAAAAAAAACAGAGATTTTTTATCTGAAAAAGAGTTGTGCGTGATAACATTCAATCAAACTGAAGGTAAAGGCCAAAGAGGTAATACATGGGTGAGNGAACCNGGAAGTAATTTGTGTATCTCATTATATTTCAGTGATTTAAATATTAGTTTTAAAGATCAGTTTAACNTAAATATGTTAGTAAGTTTAAAGATTATTGACATTTTAAATTCATTATTTCTCAAAAATTTAAAAATAAAGTGGCCTAACGACATTTTGGCAGAAAANAAAAAAATATCAGGAATTTTGATTGAAACATTTTCAAAAAACAATATTATTAAAGATNTAATTATCGGAATAGGAATTAATGTTAATCAAGGTGATTTTAATGATTTAATAAATGCAACCTCTATGTCATTAATAATGAATAAGAAATATGATTTGAATATTTTGTCTAAGTTATTTTTAGAAAAATTTAAAAATTTTTCTGATGAAGTAAAAAACATAAATAGTTCTGAGATAAAGTTAAATTATTTAAATTATCTGCATGGATTAAATTCACTCAAGAAATTTGAAGTCAATAATTTAATTTTTGATGCTAAAATTTCTGATGTAAATAAAAAAGGAGAGCTTGTTCTTGATATTGATGGAGTTATTAAAGAATTTAATAATCAGGAAATAAAACTTATATATTGAAATTCACTTGACTAATCTTTGTTGCAATTTCATCAGTAAATTTAGTTATTGGATTTTTAATCATCATTTCCATCATTGAAGAGAATTCTCCATTGAATTCTATTTCAATTTCTGAATTTGTTTCATCAATTTTTTTTACTAAAAAACTAAAGTGAAAAATCATTTTTGGGTTTGATGAGAGAAGTTTTATTGATTTTTCATTATCATTCGTTTCAAGCTTTAATTCAATTGAAGGTAAACCTCCAATTTTAATACAAAAAATCTCTTTATCAATAATGTTAAAATCTTTTATTTCGTCTCCGAGAATTAGTTCATAATTATTTATATCAGAAATGTAGTTGTAGATTTTATCACAAGTAAAATTTAGGTTATTTGTTTTTTTACTTATTCTCATTTCAATTATTCCATTCTTTGGGGTTTTCTCTCCACTTTTTAAGCATTTCTAAATCATTACCGTTAGCATAGTCAAGATTTACTGCCTCTTCTATAAGATAGTTGTATGAACTCAGAGAATAATTTCTGATTTTTTTATTATTAAAGTTATTTATAGCCTCATCAAATCCGTATGTAAATATACTGGTAAGACCAACTAAATCTAAATTATTTTCAATTATGGAATTACATGCTTTCAGGCTACTCATTCCTGTGCTTATAAGATCTTCAATAACTAAAACTTTTTGTGATTCATGATAACTTCCTTCGATATCATTTTTTCTGCCATGCTCTTTTTTGCTTGATCTAACATAAATAAATGGTTTATTCAATTGGTTAGCTACTAACATACCGATACCAATTGCACCTGTAGCAACACCAGCAATAACATCAATATTATCAAACTCTTTTTCAATTAATTTACATAGCTCGTTACATATATATTTTCTTGTTTCAATATCAGATAAAATTAATCTGTTATCACAATAAATAGGTGATTTTATACCTGAAGCCCAAACAAATGGATTTTTTGGATTCAATTTTATTGCATTAATTTGTAACAGTCTTTTTGAAGTTTCTATTGCTGTTTGATCACATAAAATCACACCACAAATGTATAAAGTTTTTGCTAATCGTCTTCCAATTGTTTTAACATCTAAAGCAAAATATCTAAGTAATAAAAATACTTTTTTGCTGTCAAGCTTAGAAATTGATGAAATTTTAAAAAAATTAAGAAAACACAAAAAGATTTATCTTTTTTTTCCAAAGAAGAAAGATTTAATAAAAGAATTTAAATCAAAAATTAAAACTATTTATGCATCTGGAGGTATAGTTAAAAATAAAAAAAGTGAAATATTGTTCATATTTCGTAGAGGAAAATGGGATTTACCAAAGGGAAAAGCTGATAAAGGTGAAACAAAAAAACAAACTGCTTTAAGGGAAGTTAAAGAAGAAACTGGAGTTAAAGAATTAGTTATAAATAAATTTTTTAGAACATCATTTCATCTTGTAAGAAATAATAAAAAATATTATCTAAAACAAACTACTTGGTATTTAATGAGCTCAAATTATGAAGGAGATTTAATACCTCAAATAGATGAAGGAATTAAATCTGTAAAGTGGAAAAACCTTAAACAAGTAAAAAAAATTAAAGAAAAAACTTTTAAAAATATTTCAATTATTTTAGATGATTATCTGAAAGAATTTTAGAAATACTTTTTGGAACTAGTTTATTGTATTCACCATTATTACTAATAAGTTCTCTTACAATTGAACTGCTTATAAATGAGGATTTTGCAGACGTTAATAAAAAAATTGTTTCTATTTCTGAGAGCATTCTGTTAGTTCTAGCAATTGCTTTTTCAAATTCAAAATCACCAGTATTTCTAACTCCTCTAACAATAAAATTTGCTCCAACTTTTTTACAAAAATCAATAGTTAATCCATCATAACTTTGAACTGAAACTTTAGGATTATCCTTAATAATACTTTCAATCATATCAATTCTTTGATCAATATTAAACATAGTTCTTTTGTCTCCATTAATCCCAATACCAATTATTATTTCATCGAAGATTAGCGTACTCCTGTTTAAAATATCTAAATGACCCAATGTAAATGGATCAAATGTCCCTGGAAATATTGCTTTTTTCATTCAATCAAATTTAAATTATTTCAAAGTGTTTTGTATTATTTCAGTAAATAATTCTGTCATATTTAAATTATTCAATCTTACTTGTTTGGGAAAAATACTATGTTCAGTCATTCCTGGAATTGTATTTATTTCAAGAAAATAAGGTAATTGGTTCTCAACAATAAAATCAATTCTTGAGAATCCAGATAGTTTTAGAACTTTATAAATCTTTTTTGCTTCTGTTTTTAATTTATTTTCTAAATCTAAATTAATATTTGCCGGCGTTAATTCTTTATGTTTACCTTCATATTTAGCTTCATAATCAAAAAAATCATTCTCAGAAATTAATTCAGTAACAGCTAATACTTTTATTTCTTTACCAAAATTTGTTACCCCGATAGAAAATTCTCTTCCATCAATAAATCTTTCTATAATAATTTCATTATCAATTTTAAATATATCAACAATGAATTTCTTTAATTCATCTTCATTGTAAGCTTTGTAAACTCCAAAACTACTTCCGGAATTGTTTGCTTTAACAAACATTGGAAAATTTAGTTTATTAATTATTTTATGTAAATCATAAGTTTTATCCTTTTCTAATAAAAAAGATTTTGCAGCATTGATAGAGTGGGTACTAACAAAGTCAATACATTTCTTTTTATTGAATGTTAATTTAGCTGTTTTTGAATTTGGACCAGTAAATGGAATTTTTAATTTT